>NZ_FMYP01000028.1 GCF_900096565.1 Williamwhitmania taraxaci | reverse complement strand
CTGGCGTTACCACAACCGATATCCTTCCATCCGGCTACACTTACGTATCCAACGATCTCGGTGCATCATATGTTCCAGTTACAGGTATATGGACTATTGGTAATCTGGCTAACGGCGCTACCGCTTCGCTTAACATCACCGCAACCGTTCTAGCAACTGGGTCATACGCCAACACTGCAACTGTGACCAGCACTACCATGGATCCTACACCGGGCAACAACACCGATATCAACACTCCGGTGCCAAACCATATACCAATAGCGTTTGACGATTCTCAGACAACTTTCATTGAAACTCCAGTTACCATTCCAGTGCTTGGAAACGACACAGGTCTTGAAGATGGAGGTCTTGCGGTTACCATAACGGTAAACCCAACCAACGGAACTTTCGTTGTTAACGGCGATAACACAGTTACCTATACACCGAACGCAGGATTTACCGGAACCGACACCTTTATATACCAAGTGTGCGATGCCGACGGCGACTGTGCAACGGCTACCGTGACCATCACCGTTAATCCAACAGCGATCAATCACCTTCCTGTAGCTGTAAACGATACTACATCGACCAAGCAAGATACTCCTGTTACCATTCCTGTGCTTGGAAACGACTCCGGTCTTGAAGATGGTGGATTGATGGTTACCATAACGGTAAACCCAACCAACGGAACTTTCGTTGTTAACGGCGACAATACCGTTACCTATACACCAAACGCTGGCTTCACTGGAATTGATATCTTCACATACCAAGTTTGCGATGCCAATGGTGACTGCACTACTGCAACTGTAACCATCACGGTGATAGGAACAGTAATTGTCCCTGAAGGCTTCTCCCCCAACGGAGATGGAGTTAACGATAATTTCGTAATACCTGGCCTCGATAATTTCGACAAGCTATCCGTAGAAATCTTCAACCGATGGGGTAATGTAGTTTATAAGGAGGAACACTACAAGAACGATTGGGATGGAAAAGCCAACGTTGGTTTCACCATTGGCAGCGATCTCCCGGTGGGAACCTACTTCTTCCTTGTAACCATTCACGATAATGGGAAGAAAATAACCGGTTATGTTTACATCACTCGATAATCTGATAAAATGGAAAAAAAGTTAACTATGAGAACTTATATAAAACATATACTGGTTGGTTTATCGGGATTTCTCCTCACTTCAAACTTGGCATTTTCCCAACAGGAGCCACAGTACACTCAATACATGTTCAATACCGTGTCGGTAAACCCAGCCTATGCTGGAACCACCAATGCCCTCAACTTTGTAGCCCTATCCCGCATGCAATGGGTGGGGCTCAAGGGGGCTCCTGTAACCCATACTTTTTCAATGCATACGCCTATCAACGGAAAGAAGGCTGGGGTTGGACTTTCGGTAATTTCTGATAAAATTGGCCCGGTTAATAACTTTTACCTAAGCGCCAGCTACTCCTACCGTGTTCCCCTTAATGAAAAAGTAACTCTCTCATTGGGATTAAAGGGAGGTATATATAACTACTATGTTGGGTTGAACCGCTTGAGCATTATCGAAAACAATGATGTGGCCTTTAACCAAAATGAAACCAAAAAGTTTCACCCAAACCTAGGCCTTGGTGCCTACTTCTACGCTGATAGATGGTATGCCGGGTTAGCAATTCCCACTCTAATCCAATCGGATTTGAACAAGGATAACGTCAACACCAATAAGGTGAGCGAGCTGAAGCGCCACTACTTTCTGATGGCAGGTTACGTATTTCCCATCAATTCGGATTGGGATTTTAAGCCCTCCTTTATCGAGAAAGTAGTTACCGGCTCGCCGCTTTCAACCGACCTAACCGCCCAATTCCTCTACCGTAAGGCATACTGGATGGGTGCAACCTACCGAATTGGTGATGCTCTTGCATTCCTTTTCGAAGCTCAGGTTTCTGAACAAATTACCATTGGTTACTCCTACGACATAACCACCTCGAAACTAGCCGGGCACAACAGAGGAAGCCATGAGATTCTCCTCAGTTACTCCTTTGAAAAACTTACTGCTAAGAAAATTAAGTCGCCTAGATATTTTTAATTCGCTGAAGGACTTAATGCCTATACAACTATGCTAAACCTAAAAAAAACGCTTGTGAAACGGTTTCGATACCTATACATATTGCTCGCACTTTTAATGATGACACCTTCTGTCTCAAGTGCGCAGGTAAAGGCAACGCTGGACACGGCCCTTTTCAAAGTAAAGGCGCGCAAAGCCACCTCCCTCTTTGAAAAAACGGCTTACGCCAAGGCTATTCAGCTCTACGAGGAACTCTCCACGGCTGGTTACCTCCCCGATTCGCTCCAACGCAACTTGGGCATTGCCTACTACAAGATAGTAGACATGGGAAAGGCAGAGCCCATTTTTAAGAAGCTTGTGGCAACGCCATCAGCAACGGCTCCGGATTACTACTACTACTCCAAAATTTTGAAGTTCAACGGCAAATATGATGAGGCTGATGTTTGGCTTGATAAATACCTTGCCTTAAATGCAACCGATCAGAGTGCCCAAAACCAGAAAGCCTCGGCCCCCTACATTAAGCAGCTGCTCGAGAAGGAGCGCTACCTGATCGCAGAGGTTCCCTTCAACTCTATAAACTCCGACTTTGGGGCAGTACCTTACGGCGACCAACTTATCTTTGCTTCGGCTCGCCCCAACCAAGATCTCATCAAGTATGAGGACTCATGGAAGCAAACCCCTTACTTTGCCCTCTACACCGTACCTCAAAACGCAGATACAACTTTGCCCACGCACTTCATGTGGAAGTTGAGCACTATTTACCACGATGGACCAGTTTGCCTCAATCAGGAGCAGACCGAGATGTTTGTAACCCGCAACAACTACCGATACCTCTTGCCCCGCAAGGATAAGGAAGGGGTGAACAACCTGAAAATCCACTACACCAAGCGTAGCACCGATGGATCGTGGGGTACGCTCGTGGAACTGCCCTTCAACAGCGACAGCTACTCCTGCGGCCATGCAGCCCTTTCCCCCGACGGCAAAACGCTCTACTTCTCCTCCAATATGCCGGGTGGATATGGGGTCACAGATATTTACGCCATCACCCGCAGCGACTCGGGCTGGTCGGCTCCGCACAACCTAGGTTCAGACATCAACACTGAAGGCGATGAGATGTTCCCGTTCGTGGGGGCCAACGGCCTGCTCTACTTCTCCTCCAACGGACATAAGGGTATTGGTGGCCTCGACGTGTTCGTGGCGCGACTTGGCAAGAATGGCCACTACACCGTGAAGAATATGGGCTATCCCCTCAACGGCAACGCCGATGACTTCAGCTTCTACCTTCGCCCCGATGAGAAAACCGGCTACTTCGCCTCCAACCGTCAGGGAGGAAAGGGCGACGATGATATTTACGCCTTCACCATTACCGATGCCATATCTTTTGCCCTTGAACTTCAGGGCACCACTGCCGATATCGATACTAAGGATTGGTTGACACAAGCAACCGTAACGCTAAAAGCAAACAACCCTTCCGAGGCTGAAAAGGTGGAAACTGGCGATAACCACAGCTTCCGCTTTGAGTTAGAACCGGAGATGACCTACACGATTACTGCTGCACGCCAAGGGTATACACCTGTTTCTATTCCTGTGAACCCCAGTACCATGCCGATCGTTTCCGGGGTCATTTCCGTCCCAATGGAACTCAGAAAGGTAGACGAGTGGGGCGTTTACGGAAACGTATACTTGAAACCTTCCATGGAAATTGTGCCTGAGGTTAAGGTTCGAATTGAAAAAATGGATAAAACCGTAATTGGCGACATCACCACCGAGGGTGAAATAGGATTTAGGCAGAGATTAGAGCCGGAAACGAACTACGTGCTCGTTTTCGAAAAGAAAGGATTCCTCACCAAGCGTGTTGATTACTCTACAAAAGGTCGTAGACCGAGCTATATAAACATTAACGAGATTGTGGAAATAGCAATTGAAAAGGTGGAACTCAACAAGACCATTGAAATCCCAAACATTTACTACGACCTTGGCAAGTGGAATATCCGCCCCGATGCTGCCATTGAGCTCGACAAGGTGGTGCAATTTCTTACCGACAACCCCGACATTAAGGTGGAGTTGGCCTCCCATACCGATTCCCGCGGTAGCTCTCAGGCCAACCAAACCCTATCCCAGAAGCGGGCAGTTTCTGCAGTAGAGTATATTGTGAAGAAAGGTGGAATCAGCGCCGACCGCATTACAGCGAAAGGATATGGTGAGTCCAAACTCAAGAACCAGTGCGCCGATGGTGTGAAGTGCTCTGAACTCGAACACCAGCAAAACCGTAGAACCGATATTCGAATCGTGAGTTTCTAATCGTTCCATACGATTAAAAAGCGCCACCAAATTTTGGTGGCGCTTATATTTAAACGGGTTGGTTGTTTTCTATCTGCATGTTAACAGTAGTAAAGAAACTCACTTAATCGAACAGCCAGAAACGCAATAGCCCAGCAATTCCTCTCCTCCGAGGAACTCCAAAATCGATTTGTCGCCATCTGCCTTACACTAATTGTTGTTATATCTGCTAGCCTTTAGTTCTGCACCAACAGTCCAACACAGCCATATCGGAGCGGCTTCCAACAAGGATGTTTATTTGAAGCAAAAATTGGGGCTTCTATTCGTAAAAAACCTTACTTTGCAGAGTAATAAAGGCAATTGCAATGAACTACTGTAAAGACCTCTTCGCCTACCAACGCAGAAAATCTGCTGAAGTAGCTATTGGAAATACTCCGCTGGGCGGAACCAACCCCATCCGTATTCAATCCATGACGACTACAAACACCCTCGACACTGAGGCTACGGTGGAACAGTGCATCCGCATTTTTGAAGCGGGCGGAGACTACGTTCGCATTACTGCACAAGGGGTTCAGGAGGCCGAAAATCTTGCCAACATAAGAAAATCACTCTCCGAAGAAGGCTTTACCTTTCCGCTGGTTGCCGATATTCACTTCAACCCCAAGGCAGCCGAGGTGGCTGCCCTTCATGTAGAGAAGGTGCGCATAAACCCCGGTAACTTTGCTGAGCGCCGCCCCGAGGGCGAAATCTATACTGAGGCCGAGCTAGAAGAATGCCATCAACGAGTTGAAGCTGCGGTAAAATCTTTCATAGCTATTTGCAAAACAAACAATACCGCTGTCCGCATTGGGGTAAACCACGGCTCCCTCTCCGAGCGCATGGTAAGCCGCTTTGGCGACACACCCGAGGGAATGGTGGAGTCGGCTCTCGAGTTTTTACGAATATTTAAAGCGGAAGACTTCCATAACCTAGCCATCTCCATGAAGAGCAGCAACACCCGTGTGATGGTGCAGTCGGTGCGGCTCCTCGTTTCCCGTATGCAGGAGGAGGGTATGCACTACCCAATACACCTTGGCGTAACCGAAGCGGGCAATAGCCGCGAGGGTCGCATAAAGTCGGCCGTGGGGATTGGCGCGCTTTTGGCCGATGGTATTGGCGATACCATTCGCGTATCGCTCACCGAAGAGCCTGAATTTGAGATTCCAGTTGCCCGTAAGCTCGTATCCCACTTCAAAAAACGTGTTTCCCCAGCCAACCTGATTATTCCAAACATTAACCCCATAAACCCATACTCCTATTCCCGCATCACCTCCAGCGATTTTGGCTGGATTGGAGGCCACACCCCTCCCGTGGTTATGGCCGACCTCACTGGCGCAGAAAACCCCGAGGCCACCATGCTCGATCTTCTCGAGATTATGGGCACCGCTCCAATGCCCGATCTTTTCATTTGCAACGAAAGCGTATCGACCGAAATTTCGCCAGCCTCAAGAATCGTTGTTGCCGCCGAAAAGGCAACCAGCTACGACCTTCCACTTTTCGGAATTGCCAACTATAGCACTTACCGTAATGGAGTTGCCCTAATTGAGGTAAACCATTCCGAACTCAACCTCGATTTTATAAAAAATCTGAAGGAACAGCGCACATGGGTATTGGTGCTGAACGCAACCTCGACAAATCCGGTTGCCGAGTTCCGGTCGATGGTATTCCGCCTGCGCGAGGCCAATTGCCTCAACCCCGTTATTCTTAAGAATACCTACACAAACGACGATATTGAAACCGTTCAGCTGCAAGCTGCGGCGGATTTTGGCACTCTGCTGCTCGATGGCATCGGTGACGGTATCTTCCTCAACGCTCCCAATATCCCCATTGAAGAGTCCATTACCACCGCCTTCGATATTCTACAAGCAGCACGCGTGCGCACCACCAAAACCGAATACATCTCGTGCCCCGGCTGTGGACGAACGCTATACAACCTTCAGCAAACCGCCGGCCTTATTAAGGCTCGCACCTGTCATCTAAAAGGTTTGAAAATTGGGATAATGGGATGTATTGTTAATGGTCCCGGCGAAATGGCCGATGCCGACTACGGTTATGTGGGGGCTGGTCCCGGAAAAATCAACCTCTATAAACAGAAGGAGTTGGTTAAGAAGAATATTCCCCAGACCGATGCTCTCGAGGAGCTTATCTCTCTCATTAAAGAAAACGGCGATTGGAAGGACCAATAAAAATGAACCATACTACTCAAAAAGCATTTCAAGATTTCTACCCCGAAGAGTATAGTCACTGCTACGGCTGCGGAAAGAGCAACCCGAACGGCCACCAGCTCAAAAGTTATTGGGACGGCGACGAAACCGTTGCCCATTTTACACCAAAAAGTTACCACACCGGAGGTTACCCGGATAACGTCTACGGCGGTATAATTGCCTCGCTCTTCGATTGTCACGGAACGGCAAGTGCCGCAGCAGCTGCTTTTAGGGACGAAGTTCGTGGAATGGATACCCTACCGGCTATCCGCTTTATAACCGCCTCGCTCAAGGTAGATTACCTAAAACCTACGCCCCATGGGGTAGAACTCGAAGTACGCGGCCACATTGTGGAGGTTAAGCCGCGCAAAGTTACCGTGGAGATGACCCTTTCGGCCAACGGCGAGGTATGCGCTAAAGGCCACATGATTGCTGTAAGGCTGCGCGAATAAACAACACCCAATAGGGAAATAATTTCGACCTTCAATAGTAACCTCGCAACCAAAAATTTATCTCCTTCTCAAACCAAAATATAAGAGAGGAGTGGTAAAATCCACTTTAATGCAACTCCCAAAAGATGCAACTAATATTGCTCCAGTTAAATTTTCGAGGCTTATTTTCCTTCCATTTCAATAATCTTAAAATTGAAATCCAACAAGAACAACGCCTAGGCATCAGTTACATTGAAGAAAAGATTGAAAAAACACTCTATTTCATTTTTTCCATTAAATTTACAGTATTCTTGCCTGTTGATGAAGCACATCTATTCTCTCGAATATTGTCATTAAACATAAAACAGGCGAATAAACACACATTGCTTGCAATGTGTTGAATATAATAATGCTAGGTTGATAAACGCTTAATCACTTAAAAAAATAATATGAGAATTAAAACTTTACTCTTTATCGCTTTTTCGATCTCTTATGTCTTTGCAAATGGGCAGAACAAGATTGAAAAACAAATTACAAACGACATTTACAATGATTATCAACTCAGCGTTTCGGGCAATAAAATGATTTGGTATCAGGATAGCCTCGAGTACACAAACTTGATGTACTGGGATGGATCAAAAAAAATAAAGTTAGTTGACAAGCAAGATTTAAAAGCAGACAAATCGCCAGCTAAAATTTCGGGCAACTACATTACATGGGCTCAAAAAGTTAATGGAAACTACGAGATTATGCTCTACGATGGCCAAACCATTAAACAAATTACCAGCAATGATTACGATGATATCCGTCCCGATTTATACGAAAACAGAATTGTATGGCAATCTTACAATGCTGTAACAAACAAAAGCAATGTGCTTTACTATAATGGAACAACATCCATTCAAATAAATTCTGATACGCTGCAAGCCTACTATCCCTGTATCTCAAAAAACAAGATTGCATTTACAGCGGGAAGCACGAATGGATATGGCATTTTCCTTTATGAAAATGGAAGCGCAAAACTTATTTCAAATTATTCGAACGATTTTTCTACTGGGACTAAAGGCGAGCCAATGGTGTCGGATAATATCGTGGCTTGGGGTGGTCAAACAAATGAACAAAAGTGGACAATTTTTTATCATGACAACACCACACATCAAGTTGATGCAGCCTATAGCTCTGTAGATGTTAGGGATGTTTATCTAAATAACATCTTGTTTGAGGGGGAAAACGCAGATAAAAGCTATAATGCCTTTCTATACGATGGAGCCATCACCCAAATAACTACAGACGGAGAATCTGGCCCCAACTCTATGTACGGGGATTCCATCTACTATGAAACATCAGGAAATATTTTTCTTTACACCAAAGCCGGTGGAAGTAAGGCAATAACGCAGAGTGGCAATGACTACCACTCTTGTTACAAAGGGGGAGTGCTTGCTTGGACAAGAGATATTAATGATAAAGATGACATTTTTATTTTGGTAGATGCCCAAGATATAACGGCTCCCATACTCTCGGCTGCATCCGTTGATGGAATTACAGCAACAAATGCCGTGGCACACATAACCGCCAACGAAGCAGGAACAGCTTACTATGCCGTGCAACTAGCTTCAATAACAGCACCTACCGCGGCGGCGATTAAAGATGGAACAGGCTTTTTAGCAGCAGGGAATGCCCCGGTAACTGCAACCGTTGAAAAAAGTATAAACATTGCAGGACTATCATTCTCATCGTCATACTCGTTTTACACCATAGTTGTGGATGGAGCAAGCAACACATCGGAGATAAAAAAAGTGGAATTCACCACCATCACGAGTTCTATCTCCAGCACAGCAGGGGAAGAAATTCTGACCATATGGCCAAATCCCGCACATGGCATCGTTCAAATCAATGTAAAAGTATCGGCTCAATACAAAATATTCAACATGCTCGGTATCGTGGTTAAGAGTGGATACCTAGACGAACATCAATCTACCCTCGATATTAGCAACCTAGCAAAAGGCAACTACTTTATTCGTACAATTCAAAAAGGAACAACCATAACTAAGAAGTTAATGATAGAATAAGCATTTTATCACAGAACAAAAAACCCTGGCAAAAATGTCGGGGTTTTTTGTTACCATAAGTTCTATTACTGATCAATAGATCTTACCCTACTCGATAAATCCAGCAAAAGAAGTTCCAATATAGAGAACTGCATATGAAACTAAATCATCTCCCAACCAAAACACTCAACCAGAAATTGTCGTTTTTTCTTGACTTGAATTCTCTTTTTTCCGATATTGCTTCCAATTGTTGCTACAAAAACCAAGAGCTATGTTCAACGATGACGACGATTTCGATGACGACGATGACGACGAAGACGACAATGACCTCTTTGAAAGTGATCTTGATCGATGGATCAGTAACTTTGAACACGAGTTGCCAAAAGAGTTTGTATCCCATCCCGATGCACACCAAATCGAACTCGATATCTTTTACCAAAACTATAATTCCCTAATTACACCGCTCACCAAGGCTATTGAAAGGCTGCTGCCTAGGCACTACCCTCTATTTGAGGATGAACTGCGGCCGAAAGTTATTGAGCGCATAAACAAAATCGCTAAAGACACCGCTTCAACTACCCTAATTGGCCTTTTTAGGCTGGTTTACGATCAACGGAGCGGTGTAAAAATCCGCGAAAAGTATACAGACTTCGAAACACTTAAAGAGTGGTATGCCCGTTCTCCTCAGCCCCAGTTTATTGGAAATGAATACCGTTCCGCAGCACCAAAACTCACCGACCAAGAGTGGGCCGAGCGAGTAATAGAGGTAAACGAGAGCATACAGGAGGAATTTGACGAAGAAAATGAACCCCGAGTTGAGTTTATCGATGCACTTCAGAGCGTTTTGCTACCAAACTACCGTGAAATTGAAAACCTTAACTCTGACGAGCTGTTTGCGTATGCAATTATTCTAAGCCAGGGATATTCTGATTACTGCAACGATGCTTGGCTTATCGATTGTTTCATTGAATTCAAACTACCTATAAGCGATCTCGACCTTCCCGAATATGATTTAGAAAAGAAAATTGTTGCTATAAAGGCTAAGCGATTGGAGGAAAAAAACAGTCGTCTAGCCGAAGAAACACAGGCTAATTGCGAAGAGTAACCCCCAATTAAATTGTTCACCGTCGTTTAACTTAATATTTCAACAATGAAAGAGGAAGACTACGACTACAATCTATGCTACGAAGATTGGCTACACTACTACAGAAACGCCCTTCCCTCCGAATTAGTTTCGGCTCAAGAAAGTCACTATCAAGAGCTTTACTATCTCTATCGCGTATTTACCAACGTGCTGCGCCAATTTCAGCCCGCAGCTTACCAGCTTATGCTAACCCAGTTTCCTCGCTTTAAGGAGGAAACACGACCGCTGGTTATTGATCGGCTCCAGAATATTATTAACAAAACTGGCCAAACTTTTTTGCTACAGCTCTTCTTGCTGATTTATGAGCAACGAGCCGGCGTAAATGTTCATGAAAAATATCCCGACTTTGAGAAATATCAAACAACTTTCAACCAAAATAAAAAGCGAGATACCATGGTTGAAAACCTTCGAAAAGCATACCCCCCATGTACGGATGAGGAGTGGTTTGTTTTTCGCGACGAGCTAAATGTAACGTTAGACGAGCACTCTCAATGGAAAAAGACTAGAGAACTTGCCTACACGAACCTGTTACAAGATATCGTTCTTAGCCAATTTTCGCTGATAGACGAAATAAACCCCGACGAGTGGATTATTTATGCCTTATGGCTACTAGAAGATTATGGTGACTACTACTATGAATGCGATTTCATGTGCTCTTTCTTCGATAGCAAGCTACCAGAGGAAGATATAAAGCTAAACCGCGTGGTGCTCCACGATAAAATAATGGCTCTAATAAAGGAGAGAGATAATCACAATAGTAGACCTATTGATAAATAAACTTAACAATCGCATTCACTAGTAGTGGGATCCTCCGCTTTTTATGGAATGTGACCGAACCCCCATAAAAAAACTCCGACCATCTTTCGACGATCGGAGTTCTTACTAATTTATGATAGCCATTCGGCTATAGGCCTATTGCTTTACAACGCGCAGAATCTTCTTCTGGCCATTGCCTTGCAGCACCACAAAGTAAACACCTTGCTTCATCGAACTCATGTCGAGCTTAATGGTTTGCTCCAATCCAGAAGGTTGCTCGCGGTAAACCAATTTTCCGTTAACATCGGTAACCGAAATATCCGAAACCGAGGTAGTGGCAGGAATATCGATAAACAGTGTACCGGAACATGGGTTTGGATAAGCACTGATGGCGCTGAAAAGCTGCTCATCAACACCTGTTTCAATCACATCACGAAGGATAACCTTTACAACCTTGGTGCTCGAAAGCGTTCCATCGCTTACCTCCAGCTCAAGGCTGAATTCGGGATTCACCTCAAAGTCAACAGGCGTAACAGTTTTTACAACCAAGTTGCCGGAAGCATTGTCGTAAGCAAAGGCATCGCCAGTGTTTCCACCCTTGATGGTTACGGTCAGCGGATTAAGATCGCCATCCTTATCGCTTACCTCAACCTTACCAACAACAAAATTCACTGGTGAGTTCTCATCAATGGTGAACGACGTGGAGGTTATCTCCGGTGTATTATCGTTCACGTTGGTGAGATTAATCGTCAACGTTTCGGTGGCAGAAGTATGCAACCCATCGCTAACGGTTACCGAAAGGGTAAAGGTTGGTGTGGTTTCAAAATCGAGTGCCGACGATTGGTTTACCGTAATTGCTCCGGTAGATGCGTCGATGGCAAAGGCATCGCTGGTGTTGCCTGCGGTAATTGTCCATCCTTGGAATAGTGTTCCATAATCAGGATCCGTTGCCAAAACGAGACCAACCGCCGTGCTGTTGTTGGCGTTTTCGTCGATGGCAAAAGATTGAGCTGCTGTAATCACAGGATTTTCATCATTAACTGCTGAAACAATTATGGATACAGTTTGAGACGAACTGGTATTTGTGCCATCAGATACCGTTAGCGTTAATGTAAAGCTGGGGTTAACTGCAGAATTTAATCCAGTATTGTCCACTACAGTAATTGCTCCGGACGAAGAGTTAATGGCAAAATAGCCACTACTGTTTCCGGCAGTAATTGTCCAATTCTGGAAAGTAGTTGCCGTTACATCACCATCGGTAGCTAAAACTGTTCCTACAGGTGTTCCGTTTGGTGACTGTTCCGCAACATAAAAAACTTGCGCGGCGGTAACCACAGGAGCAACATCGTTCAAATCGTTCAGGTTAATGGTTACATCTTCCTCTGCGCTAGTATTCGTTCCGTCGCTTACCGTAACTTTAATGGTAAGTGAGGAATTAATTTCGCGGTCGAGATCACCTGCATCAGCAACGGTTATTTGACCGGTAGCAGCATTTATTGCAAATGCACTACTGCCATCCCCGTTGGGGTTTACATTAGCAGTTATCGCCCAACCGCTGAAAGTTGTTCCAGCATCGGGATCGGTTGCAACAACTGTTCCCACAACTGTTCCTGAAATCAAGTTTTCGTTAATACTGAAACTTTGTGCTGGTGTTACAACTGGCGTTTCGTTCACATTGTTAATGGTAATCGTAAATGCCTTCTCGAAGGACAAACTGCCTTGGTCGGTTGTTCTTACGCGAACCGAGTAGCTGCTCTTGGTCTCGAAGTCGGGACTTGCTGTAATCCGCAAGTTGCTGCCGCTAATGTTGAACGAGGCGTTATCGGTGCCGCCCGTTCCGGCTACCAGCGTATAGGTAAAGGTATTTGCTGCATCGGCATCGGTGCTGCTCAAGGTACCTATTGTAGAGTTGGCCGATACGTTCTCGTTAATTGAGCTGGCCGATAGCGCAACATCTGTTGGGGCTTCGTTCAAATCATTGATGGTAACGGTGAACGCCTTCTCGTAGGTCAAGTTGCCTTGGTCTGTTGTTCTTACGCGAACCGAGTAGCTGCTCTTGGTCTCAAAGTTGGGACTTGCGGTAATCCGCAAGCTGCTGCCGCTGATGTTGAACGAGGCGTTATCGGTGCTTCCTGTTCCTACCACTAACGTATAGGTAAAGGTGTTGCCGGCATCAGGATCGGTGCTGCTCAACAGACCTACTGTAGTGTTTCCTGCTACGTTCTCGTTGATGGCGCTGGCCGATATCTCAACGTCTGTTGGACTTTCGTTCACATTATTAATCGTAATTGTAAATGCCTTCTCGTAGGTCAAGCTGCTTTGGTCGGTTGTTCTTACGCGAACCGAGTAGCTGCTCTTGGTCTCGAAGTCGGGGCTAGCGGTAATTCGCAAGCTGCTGCCGCTGATGTTGAACGAGGCGTTGTCGGTGCTTCCTGTTCCGGTTACCAGCGTATAGGTAAAAGTGTTGCCGGCATCAGGGTCGGTGCTGCTCAAGCTGCCCACCGCGGAATTGGCCGCTACATTCTCGTTAATGGCGCTGGCCGATAACACTATGTCTGTAGGTGCTTCGTTTACGTCACTAATCGTAATGGTAAACGCCTTTTCAAAGAATAAAGTGCCTTGGTCGGTTGTGCGGACTCTAACCGTGTAACTGCTCTTGGTCTCAAAGTCGGGGCTGGCGGTAATTCGCAAGTTGCTACCGCTTATGTTGAACGAGGCGTTGTCGGTGCTGCCCGTTCCTGCCACTAGCGTGTATGTAAAAGTATTACCTGCATCAGGGTCGGTTGAACTCAAGCTGCCTACGGTTGAGTTGCCTGCTACATTCTCGTTGATTGCGCTGGCAGAAATAGCGATGTCGGTCGGGCTTTCGTTCACATTATTAATCGTAATCGTAAATGCCTTCTCGTAGGTCAAGCTGCCTTGGTCGGTTGTTCTTACGCGAACCGAGTAGCTGCTCTTGGTCTCGAAGTCGGGGCTGGCGGTAATTCGCAGGCTGCTACCGCTGATGTTGAACAAGGCGTTATCGGTGCTGCCCGTTCCAGTTACCAGCGTATAGGTAAAGGTGTTGCCGGCATCAGGGTCAGTGGAACTCAAACTGCCTATTGTCGAGTTGGCGGCTACATTTTCGTTGATCGAGCTCGCCGATAGCGCTATATCTGTAGGCGTTTCGTTCACATTATTAATCGTAATCGTAAATGCCTTCTCGTAGGTCAAGCTGCTTTGGTCGGTTGTTCTTACGCGAACCGAGTAGCTGCTCTTGGTCTCGAAGTCGGGGCTGGCGGTAATACGCAAGCTGCTACCGCTGATGTTGAACGAGGCGTTGTCGGTGCTGCCTGTTCCAGCGACTAGTGTGTATGTAAAAGTATTACCTGCATCAGGATCGGTGCTGCTTAATGTGCCTACAGTGGAGTTGGCCGCTACATTCTCGCTAATCGAGCTGGCCGATAGCGCAACGTCTGTTGGTGCTTCAGCAACATCATTTATGGTAATCGTAAATGCCTTCTCGAAGGACAAACTGCCTTGGTCGGTTGTTCTTACGCGAACCGAGTAGCTGCTCTTGGTCTCGAAATCGGGACTTGAGGTAATACGCAAGCTGCTGCCGCTAATGTTGAACGAGGCGTTATCGGTGCTGCCAGTTCCCGCCACTAGCGTATAGGTAAAGGTATTGCCAACATCTGGATCAGTAGTGCTCAAGGTGCCTACAGTTGAGTTGGCAACTACGTTCTCGTTAATAGCAGAAGCGGAAAGTGCAATGTCAGTTGGGGCGTTGTTTACCACTGCTGCTCCCCAGGTAAAATTGTCAATTGCAAAGTAATTAGTAGTTCCACCCAGCGTAATTTCTAACTCATCGATTGCAATATTATCGTATCCAGGTGTTGCAAAATTAACTAATGAAAAACCCCTATTCGTAGAATTAGTATAGCTGGCACTAGCAAAATCAGATGAAGGGGGGCTGTATGTAAACTTCGTTGTACCACCTAATTTTCCAGTTAAAGTTACAGTTACACCAGATGTTTGGTTAGAGTTTCCACCATTGTCTGAAGGATAAAGATATAGACTCTTCACACTAAATGTTGAAGTCGATTTAATTTGACATGGATTAGTCAAAGAAGTAAGGTTGTCTATAAAATTACTACTGCTTAAATAACCATAAGGATTGTAAACATCCACAGCAAAAGCTCCGCCACTTGGATTAAGGGTAAAAGGAACACTGTTGCTGGTAAAACTTGTGGCACCCATGGAAAAACTTTCAAAAGTCTCTGTTGTTTGGGCTGAAGCACCTGTCAAGAAAAACAACAGACTAATGCAAACCACAAAGATTAGCCTGCCAAGATTTCTTAAATAGGAAAGACTGTTTGTTTCATACAGGATGTCGGTCATCCCGAACACCCGTGCTGAATTTAGCTCACTTCGTTCATAAGAACGCATGCGCTTAATTGTGCCTTGAGTAAAGTAGTTTCTCATTTTCTTATTATTTAGTTTGCGTTCACTTTATTACTACACTGAAAATCATTCTAATAAAAATACAAATAAATCAAGTACGATTAGAACAAATTATCTACAACTTTCTAAATAGTGTTTATATCTTTATTGCAATTCGTTAAATTGAAAACCGTAACAATTAAGAATTACCCATAAACACTATGCCGAATATCAAATTCCTTTTTGAAGAACTCCTAAAAGAGACAACAGATGATACAACAGCCATTAATCTGCTGAAGGAGATTGAAGCAATACTGGCAATCGAATCAAATAGTAACACAGATGATTCAATTACCGATGTTCTCCTTTCGCAAGGAGTTGCCATTAATCCCAAACTTGCCGCGCAATGTTTTACCGATTATCTGCGAACACACCGGTTTATGCTTGGAACCTATCAATGTGTTCTTCAACTAATAAATCAGGGAATAAAACCAGTTCAAATACTCTATGCCGGCACGGGTCCTTTTGCTACTATTGTGTTACCACTATTGTATCTTTTTAGTGAGGATGAAATCTCTATCACAACAATTGAGATCAACAGCAACTCTTACACGGCTGCAAATCTCTTAATTAGAAAGTTGAAAAAAGAAAAATACTTCGATTCCACTCTTTTAACTGATGCCATTACTTACTCCCCGGATAGAGAATTCGACATTATTATTTCCGAAACAATGGATAAGGCTTTAACCCGTGAACCACAGCTGGCTATTTTCAGCAACCTTATAAATTACCTTTCTCCTACCGGACAATTAATCCCGGAATGTATAAAAGTCGATCTAGTTGCATCATCAATCTACCTCGAAAAGGATGTACCCTACTATTGTTTCGATGATAAGGAAACTCGGTTGGTAAATCATAAGCATCGGCAGTTTATCGATAATGTAATCTCAGCTGATCGCCATTTTTTCGAAACACAAACGCTTATTCCAAATCAAAGCCTATTCCTGAAAACTGTCAAAACTAGCCAAATTACAGAAAACCTCAACGAACTGATTTTCACAACAGAACTTGTAGTGTTTGATGATGTAGTATTGCTCGAAGATGATTCCACATTAACGAAAAAATACATTTGTTACTCTTTCACTGCAATGGATAAAGGGAAAGAGTTTGATGTACATTACCTCAATAATGATTCACCTCGAATAGCATTAACACCAAAAAACTAAACACACAAGTATGGATTTTGCCAACCCGTAATACATTCATCGTGTATCTCGCTAAAAATTTCGTGGTTATACTTCAAAGAACGTCCCTGCCCGATTATCATTTTCCGGACACAGTTATTACCAATTTCAATTTTTTCTATGTCGATAATTGGAGTTGCATAATTGGAGTCTAGAAAGAAATTCCGATCGCCCCTTGGCGACTTTACCGTTTCATTCTTCATGCTTCTAATTACAGCATCCCAATCACGCTTTAATAAATCGGGGATCAGCTGAGAAAAAAGCGATCCCATTTCGTAACCAAGCAACGCAAACAGATCGGCTTTTGCCCCTGTGCGCATTGTATATTGTTGCTTAAACCGGACATTCATCTCATCCTGTGAATTATATTTCCACAAAGAGGCTGAATAAACAGTCATATTCAGGTTGCTGATTGTATCCAACAACTCCTCAGATGCCATGTGAGCACTAATAATTAAGGGTATCTTTCCTGCCAATCCTGATTGGTGAAATTCAACCAAAAAATCGATCGCTTCAGTCCCACAAAACAAAGCATGGATGTACGAGGGAGGGTCTTTCCTAAACTTTTCAAAGAAATGATCCAGCTGCCCCTTCACCTGCGATTTTCCTTCGATGTAAGGTAATATATGGTTGTCTATCCATTGGGAACCTGCGGATATTGTACCCTGCCTAAATGCGCTATGAAGGTGATAACCGGCATCATATAACGGCATTATAACGGCGCCTTTATCGCCAAATTCCTTTTGTGCCCACAATCCAAGAGAATACTCCGACTGCCATAGCTGAAAACTGTTAAAAAAAAGATGGTTAGAAATATGTTGGGTGTATGGTATGTATTCTCCCATGTCGAAAAAGAATGCAAGCTTTTTCCTGCTTTCAATAATTGGCGCCAACTCGGGCACTTTTTGGTAACTTACAATTCCCGATATAATATCAACATTGTCAAACTGAATCAATTTTTGAACAGCCTCTTTCACAATATTTCCACCACCCTGCTTTATATACTCTGGATAAAAACGAAACAGATTTTGGTATTGCTCCGGCATTGAACAATAAAACCCATTAACAATATTAGGTGTTAATGCAGGATAAATTGATGAATAAGGTGTTAAAAAACCTATTTTAATTGGTTGATTATTAATCATATTGTGTTTTTACGATTATAAGGCTATCCAAAAAAACATTTTGGATAGCCTCTATTTATTCCTTTAATCTCTGGTTGGATAAATTCCATTTAATGCAATAATAAAATTTACTGCTAGGTAAGGCATACGGTTATCAAACGCAGCACCATTCCCCACAGTTGAATTAACCACAGTTGTTGCTCCGCCCGAAACATCAGTTGCTGTATTCATGGCTACGGTTGGCGTTTGGTTGTTATAAATAGTACTTCCAGTAGCACGACCAGCCATAGAGGCAGCCAGTGTTGTCGAACCATTTGTTCCCGGTACGTTATCTGTTCCCGCTGCAGGACTTGCCTTAATGGTTACACTAATTGGTGTTGTAGTTACAGCAGCAGTATGGGTATGTGAAGGTAAATTAGCTGTTGTTAATGCCATACTTTCAGTTCCCCCAATATTCGCTAGATTGTAATTTATTGATGTACCTGGGCGTGTTCCTAAGCCCATAGGTACCCTACCTCGGAAGTCGGGTAAATTAAAAGTTGAACTCCCATTACCTCCAAATGCAATACCTAGCAGTGAAAACAAAGCTGAATTTTGAGCTACATTCATTGATCTACCATCGCACTGTGCCCAGTAACTTGGTGCCCAGCCCATAGGCCAGAGTAAAAGTTGTGCCATAAAAGGATCCATAATACTTAATTTTTTAGTTAATAATTAGGTTGTATAATCTAAAACTTTAGATTCGATTTTGGGTTTATCGGTTTGGCTATACCAAAAATCAATAGATCGGGGAAAGCGGTCTCCAAGTTCGTAATACTTAAGAGGCATGTTTAAGCTGCAATCGTTTAACCCCAGCACCTCTTCGTTAAATACTTTTATAGTTGTATAGAGAAGCAAGTCATGAGGACCTATAAGCGTTTGGGGTATATCCACAACCTTGCGATAGGTGCTTACATCCAACCTTTCTTTGTTTACAGAAAAGAGTTCGCTTATAAATGTAGTTTTGCCTCCCTCTTCCAGCAATTGATCTCCATCCCAAATACCCCTTTTCCTTAGGTATGCATCAATGGTAATTTGCTCGGGAATGAAAATGGTATCGACCCCACACTGCGGAATTAGATTCTGCATTATGGCCACCTGAGGTTCCTTCTTTAATCCTGCCTGCATAGTCTCTGAAATCACTATGTCGTACTGCCTATCAACCTTATAGATACTTGCATCAGACAAAACAAACATCTCTGCAAACACGTCAATACCTAAGGTTCTATAGAGTTTTTCGACAGCTTCAACTGATACAGGATTGATATCTAAGAGTGTTACACGTACCTGCACTGGTGTGTAAAAAGAAAGAAGAGGTGTAATCAACGTGGCATAAGGACCACATCCGGCATAAAGAATATTAACCGTGCTGTTACCTTCCTGAAGTTTTGAATCAATGGCTTTTTTAATACCCCGAAGGAAGATTGCCGTTCGCTTCATTTCAAGGAGACAATGTGCAGCACCCGAGGGTGATATTGCTTTTCCGGAGGGTAAGAGGATATCGCCATCGCCCAACTTGTGGATGTCAACGCCGGTAATCGAGCTGAATTGCTGATACAACTCATCGCAAGCACGATTCATGAGGAAAAAATCGTCCTTACAGTAAATCAACTCCTTCCCGGCTAATTGGTCTGGGTAAGTCATATGCTTGTTTACTTATATGCTCTATTTTTAGGCAATCGATAAGAAATTACAATTTTACTCCGACCTATTCTATGTACTCAACTTTAAAGAAATGCTTACATCCTAATCACTGCGGAAAAATGTGGAAATCAAACCATTCTAACTTCGTTAATAAATGTACACCATTCTGAAAATACAAAAAAATATTTTCAGAACTTATTTTCAACATAATAAACGAACAGTAGCATTTCAACCAAATCTCACCAGAATACAGCGTCTGATATTCAAAGGCAGGGTAAGACAAACCTATTCAATAACCAAAGTTAGGCTCATTGCAGGGATATCTATTTATCAGAATCAACAAAAGAGGTATCTAAATTGACAAAAACGAAATTATTTATCTGGACATACCACCCGACACAAGTAGACTTATTTGCTTATATTTCATAACATTGAGTCGAAATATAAATTAAAATCACCTTGTCAATGCTAAATACAGACGAAATTCTATCCGATATTGTCGCTCGATATTAAGATGCAGGAAAGTAAACCATATAGAACCCATCTTGGGGGAATTCGGTTCTATATACAGTGCAAGAGGCACAAAACTATGGTAAAAAAGAGATGTAACCTTTTTTGGCGGCGCGCCCAGTCGCAACCAAGCGCATCGTGCCTCTTTACGCCGCCATCTCTGGAGCCACATTCAACGAAATACACCATATGTTTAACTGCTATTTCAGCGAGATGCAGCCGATAAAATCCCAATGTTATAAGCAAGCCCAGAACCACGTAATTGCCTATTATAAAGCACGAACTACCCTAGAAATGCAAAAATCCCGACCATCTTGCGATGATCGGGATTCCGTGGGCCCAGTTGGTATCGAATCCCGAGATTCTTCTCCCGAGGTTCTTCCGAGCGAAGCAAGGTTAGAACCACGTGGATTCCCGCGAAGCGGCACCAACTCCCCTCTGATTATTCCGCTGAATTTTGTAGGGAGATTAATCGCTCAATGTAGGCCCTGCTCTTATGTCCCTTTATCTCCATTTCCCGTTTATACGCTTCTGACCTTGTTTCAAATTGCTCCCAACAAACCAGCTGCCATGGTATACCTCGAGAAGAGTAGCGTTCTTTTCCTGCATTATGACGCTTTACTCGCTCTTCAATATTTAGAGTACTACCAATATAATAACTTCCATCCTTTTTAGATTGTAGTATATAGGTGAAGTAGGCCATTTTTATGCACAAGTTACAAAATCCCATGATTCCTCCGAGAGAAACAAGGTCAGAACCGCGTGGATTCCGCTTCGCGGAACCCCCATAAACTGCAAAAATCCCGACCATCTTGCGATGATCGGGATTCCGTGGGCCCAGTTGGTATCGAACCAACGACCCTCTGATTATGAGTCAGATGCTCTAACCGACTGAGCTATGGGCCCAAGGGCTTTCCCGTTTGGAAAAGTTTGCCTTATTTTGCGGTGCAATGTTAACCATTTACAACGGATTATTCAATACCCACTCACAACTTTTTGCATGCAACCAAAATTTTTCAGCCAATTCAACAGCCCCATTCGTAGCGTTATTTTTGATCTTGGGGGAGTTATCCTTCCAATCGATTACCAACTTACCCTTAATAAATTTGAGGATATAGGATTCGAAAACTTTCAGCAGACCTTTACCCAGGCTGCCCAAAACCAAACCTTCGACCTTCTCGATAAAGGATTAATTGACCCAGCAGCCTTCCGCAACGAGATTCGTAGGCTTGCCGCCAAGGAAATTCCCGATACCGATATCGATGCCGCCTGGAACGCTATGCTCCTCGACTTTATCCCCTCACGCCTTCGCGTTCTTGAACAGGTAAAACGGTGCTGTAACACTTATCTGCTAAGCAATACCAACGAGATTCACTACGATGTATATATCAAACAGCTGTTCGCCAAAACAGGGTTAGAGTCGCTCTCCCAATTCTTCAATAAAGAGTATTACTCACACCTCATCCATTTGCGAAAGCCCGATGCTGCATCTTTTGAACTCATACTCCGCGAAAATAACCTCACGGCCTCCGAAACACTCTTTATCGACGATACGCTCCAGCACGTGCAGGGTGCACAACGGGTTGGTTTAAAGGCGTACCATCTTAAAGTTAACGAAGGAGAATCCATCGAAGCCCTCTTCGCCGATATCCTTTAGCATGCTTGCTTGATCCGGTATTGGACTTCGGAACGTAACATTTCTCTCCGTTAGCCAATTAAATGTGTGTTTCGGACCTAAAAATTTGTTATTTCTGTACCGAAACATATCTTTGTGGGATTTTTAAAATTCCAACCAAAATATTGGCTGGAATTATTCGACTGCGCTTATAGCGTAGTGTTTTGTTTTTAGTAGAAGTAGTAGAGTTTTATAAGGAAAAATCGCATTATCAATGAGTACCAAATTTCCCGAATACAAAGGACTGGACCTGTCGCAGGTAAACAAGGATGTTTTAAAAACCTGGGGCGAGAATGATACTTTTCACAAAAGTTTAAAGGAACGGGAGGGTCATCCCACATTTGTATTTTACGAAGGACCTCCTTCGGCAAACGGCATTCCTGGTATTCACCACGTAATGGCGCGTACCATAAAAGATATGTTTTGCCGTTACAAGACCCAGAAGGGATTTCAAGTTCACCGCAAGGCTGGATGGGATACTCATGGTTTGCCCGTTGAACTCGGCGTAGAGAAAATGCTCGGAATCACCAAGGAGGACATTGGCAAAACAATTTCCGTTGAAGAGTATAACAAAACCTGCCGCAAGGAGGTAATGAAGTATACCGATCTCTGGGAAGATTTAACCCACAAGATGGGATACTGGGTGGATATGAAAAATCCATACATCACCTACGATAACCGTTACATTGAAACGCTTTGGTACCTAATCAGCAAGCTCTACGAAAAGGGCCTATTGTATAAGGGTTACTCCATACAACCATACTCTCCTGCTGCAGGAACGGGCCTAAGCACGCACGAACTCAACCAACCCGGTTGCTACAAAGACGTTAAGGACACTACCATGGTGGCCCAGTTTAAGGTGGTTTTAGATTCGAAAAGCGATTTCCTCTTTAAGGATACCGACGATGAGGTTTTCTTCATTGCTTGGACCACTACCCCTTGGACTTTGCCCTCCAACACTGCCCTTGCGGTGGGGAAAGGTATTACCTATGTGCGCATAAGAACCTTTAATCCATATACATCGTTACCAGTTGTACTTATCCTTGCTAAGGATCTCTATGGAAACTACTTCCCCGAGAAGAATAAAGACCTTAGTTTTGAGGAGTATAAACCAGGCGATAAAAATATCCCATACGAAATCCTTTCGGAGCACAAGGGAAAAGATTTGGAAGGCTGCCGCTACGAGCAACTTATGCCCTACCAGCAACCTACCGACGGCGATGCCTTCCGTGTGCTATGCGGCGACTTTGTTTCCACCGAAGATGGAACCGGAATTGTGCACATCGCCCCAAGCTTTGGTGCCGATGACTTTCGCGTGGCCAAGCAAAACGGAATTGGCTCACTGACCCTAGTCGATAAAACCGGACGATTCGTCGATGGCATGGGTGAATTCAGTGGCCGTTTCGTGAAAAACGAATACGACGACACGCTACCCAAGGATGCACCCACTCTGGATGTGGACATTGCGGTAAAGCTTAAGTTGGAAAACAAAGCCTTCAAAATTGAGAAGTACGAGCACAGCTACCCTCACTGCTGGCGTACCGATAAGCCCGTGCTTTACTATCCGCTCGACAGCTGGTTTATTAAGACAACCGCCGTGCGCGAACGCATGATGCAGCTCAACGATACCATCAACTGGAAGCCACAAAGCACCGGAGTAGGTCGCTTTGGAAAATGGCTTGAGAACCTAGTGGACTGGAACCTTTCACGCTCCCGCTACTGGGGAACACCACTTCCAATTTGGGCAACAGAAGACCATGGCGAACGTATTTGCATTGGCTCCGTTGCGCAGATGAAACTCGAGATCGAAAAATCGGTTAAGGCTGGTTTAATGCAGACTAACCCTCTTGCCGAATTCAACGAAAATGATTTCTCTAAGGAAAATTACGATAAATTCGATCTACACCGACCATTTGTCGATGATGTAGTCCTCGTTTCAAGCAAAGGCGAAAAGATGGTTCGCGAACTCGACCTCATTGATGTTTGGTTCGATTCCGGCGCCATGCCATACGCCCAGGTTCACTATCCCTTCGAAATGGGCGAAAAGGAATTGCACGAGGTTTTTCCAGCCGATTATATTGCAGAAGGTGTAGACCAAACACGTGGCTGGTTTTTTACCCTCCATGCTCTCTCCACCATGCTCTTCGATTCTGTAGCCTTCAAAAACATCATCTCCAATGGACTGGTGCTCGACAAGAACGGAAACAAGATGAGCAAGCGTCTCGGCAATGGTGTTGATCCATTCCAAGCCATTGAGCAGTATGGATCGGACCCACTTCGCTGGTATATGATTACCAATTCACAGCCTTGGGATAACCTAAAGTTCGACCCAGCAGGCATCGATGAGGTAAGGCGTAAGTTCTTTGGAACGCTCTACAACACCTACTCCTTCTTTTCCCTCTACGCCAACGTGGATGGATTTACTGGTAAGGAAGCAGAGATCCCCGTGAACCAACGACCGGAAATTGACCGTTGGGTAATCTCCCAGCTGCATAGCCTTGTGAAGGAAGTTACCGACGCCTTCGAAAACTATGAACCAACCCGTGCTGGTCGTGCTATTCAAGATTTCGTCACTGAAAATCTAAGTAACTGGTACGTGCGCCTCAACCGCAAACGTTACTGGGGTGGTGAATACGATAACGACAAAATTGCGGCCTACCAAACGCTATACACTTGCTTGGAAACCGTTGCCTTGCTGGCGGCTCCCATTGCACCATTTTATATGGATCAACTGTTTACCGATCTCAACAATGTTACCGGTAAGCACCAGAACCAAAGTGTACACTTGGCCAAATTCCCTGAGTGTAACGACCAACTTATCGACAAAAAATTGGAAGTGAGAATGGATATTGCCCAAAAGGTATCATCCATGGTGCTTGGCCTTCGGCGCAAGGTGAGCATTAAGGTGCGTCAACCGCTTTCGAGGATTATGATCCCCGTGCTCGACACCGAAATGCAGGAGAATGTTGAAGCGGTTAAAAACCTAATCCTTACCGAACTAAACGTGAAGGAATTGGAGTATATCTTTGACACCAAGGGCATGTTGGTTAAAAAGATTAAACCAAACTTCAAAACGCTTGGACCAAAGTTTGGTAAGCAAATGAAAGAAATATCCACCATTGTAGGCACTTTCACTCAAGACGACATACAAAAGGTAGAAGCAAACGGTTCTTACACCATACACACAAAAGATGGCGATCTCGAACTGCTCCTCGAAGATTTTGAAATCCTTTCGGAAGATATTCCCGGTTGGCTTGTTGCCAGCGAGGGAAGACTTACCGTGGCACTCGATATTACCATTACCGATGACCTACGTGAGGAAGGAATTGCGCGTGAACTGATTAACCGTATCCAGAATATCCGAAAAGATATTGGTTTAGATGTAACTGATAAGATTAATATCCGTATTGGTAGAAATCCTATCATCAATGATGCGGTAGTGAAGCACAAATCTTACATATCAACACAAACATTAGCGGTTGATATTTTGTTGGAAGACTCGCTTTCTGGCGGAGCGATTCACGAGGTAGAACTTGATCCTGATCTGGTTCTACATATTGGGGTAGAGAAGGCCATCTAACGGTTGGCTGTAAGAAAATATTTATATCTTTAAGAAAATTTTAGGGCTATGGCTGAAACTGAAAAAACAAGATACAACGATGAAGAGCTTGCCGAGTTCAAGGAACTGATTATTCAAAAACTCGAAAAGGCCCGTAAAGACTACGACACGTTAAAAGCCTCTATCACAAATAGCGAGAGCAACGATACCCAAGATACTTCTCCTACATTTAAGGTGTTGGAGGAAGGTGCGTCTACCCTATCGAAAGAAGAGTCGAGTAAGTTGGCACAACGCCAGCAAAAATTTATTTCTCACTTGGAAGCTGCACTGCTAAGGGTTCAGAATAAAACGTACGGCATTTGTCGCGAAACAGGAAAACTCATTTCCAAGGATCGCTTACGTGCTGTGCCCCATGCAACACTTAGCATCGAAGCAAAAAACAACCAAGTGTAAGCAAAACACACATCATTATAGCCGGTGGAAATGCTCCTCCGGCTATTTTTTTGCACTCCCGTCATGCTCCAATCCGTAATATTTAGGTTTTCGGTGGAAAAGAAAATAGAATAATCATTTACCTGTAGCGGTTGAACTCTTATTTTGCTAGTTTTGCACGTTATTGTTAAAGGGTTGCCTAACCCTTGTGAATTAGAGAGATCATCCATACGAAGTGAAACAAAAATATAATGCAATAAGATGAAGCGTTTAAGCATATTGCAACAGGCAGCCCTGGTCGTATTCGCCGTGCTACTGCTTGATCAATCGGTGAAAATTTGGATCAAGATGACCATGAAAATTGGCGACTCTTTTCAGGTTTTTGGGAACTGGTTCTACATCCTGTTTACCGAAAACAAGGGGATGGCATTTGGAATGGAATTTGGCGGCGACTTTGGCAAATTGGCCTTAAGCCTATTTCGAATTGTAGCGGTGATTGGTATAGGCTGGTATCTGCACAAACTTTCGAAAAGCAACGCCTCCAAGGGGCTCATTTTCGGACTAGCTCTCGTTCTTGCCGGTGCTCTAGGTAATATTATAGATTCCATGGTGTATGGTATGCTCTTTACCGATTCCTACGGCCGGATGGCTGAGTTTCTACCGGCTGCAGGAGGATACGCCTCGTTCCTGCATGGCCGAGTGGTCGACATGCTATACTTCCCTCTTTTTGAAGGCTTCTATCCCTCTTGGATACCCTTTGTAGGTGGCGAAGAGTTCGTTTTCTTTCGACCAATTTTTAACATTGCCGATTCTTCCATTAGCATCGGGGTAGTTTACCTCCTGATTTTTCACCGAAAAGAACTTTTTAAAGAAGAGCACAAAACAATAGAGGATCAAGAAACTCCAGCGAAGAACGCAGAATAAGGATACAAAACATATAAAAACCGGGCAGTGCGCTCGGTTTTTTTTTTGCCCATATCGGAGTATATCTAACCGATATCCATCTACTTTGTCAATCAAATATCAGTTGATCTCCCTCATTTACTTGCTGTTTTTCGCACCTGCATCGAAATAATGGCCACCGGTGTAACTAAGTATTGCGAGGTATCCGCTTGCTGCTGGATTTTTTGCACCACGT
This sequence comes from Williamwhitmania taraxaci, assembly GCF_900096565.1. NCBI lineage: Bacteria > Pseudomonadati > Bacteroidota > Bacteroidia > Bacteroidales > Williamwhitmaniaceae > Williamwhitmania > Williamwhitmania taraxaci. The sequence goes on along the minus strand of NZ_FMYP01000028.1, from coordinate 20,473 downwards.
CCATTCCTGCTACTACGTGACCAAAGGCCGAGAAGCCTTGTCCATCGGGATTGCGGCGTCCACCATAATCCAGCTCGGGCTGGTTGCCAATGCAGATGAAAAACTCCGACGATGCCGTTCCTGGAACCGATCGCGCCATTGAGATTACCCCATCGGTATGGAGAATACCCGTTTCTTGCGTTGTCTCGTGACGAATTGAACCCAACCGATCAATCAAGGAGTCAACAAACAAGCCCCCTTGAATAACCTCAATAGGATACTTGGAGTTAAATTGGTTATCGAGCCTCACCACACGGTAGAATGAACTGTTGCTATAGTTGCCGTGCTCCACGAGAGAGAGAAAATTTCTTCCCGAAACAACTGATCGAACGGTATCTACTTCAATGGTAATAACGCCCTGATTGGTCTGAATCACCACACAAGGTAAGTCGGGCTGGCTTCGATGGAAACCAAAAAAAAGTGCCGATAGCAATCCAGCTACCAGCACTATAGATATTATTGTAAATCGCTTCACTGCCGAGGCATTAATCTTCCGATTTATTAAGATACTCATCAAACATCAACTTCATGCGCCTGATCTCTTTTAGTGGACCACTCACAACAATCGGATTCTCGGTACTATTAATGGTAACGGTATCTTCATAAAGCATAAAGAACTTTTTCATACCATTCTTATACCGATAGTTAAGGATATAACCCTCCTCGCTCTCCTTTACAAAACCAATGGCGTCCATTATTTTCTCAACTTGCTGACGATCATCGGCAAAAGTGCGATTAAGGTGAATGCTCCGCTTACCAAACCCAATCAATGGGAAAATAAAGGAAAAGGCTACACCTATTAAAAGATACGTTTTTATCATCCCGGGATTAAAATCCTTGAACGCTTCCGATTTCATCGATTCCATAATCAGAACCATTGTACCAAGAAGCACAAAGAAATAAACCAGATACTTTGCAACGCGAATTAAGTACTTTTTCATATTCAGCTGTTTTTGTTAGAGCAAAAATAGTAAAATATACTTTCCGTTTGCTATTATTGCATAACTGTTAACTCTCAGAAAAATACAATTCTATGAAAAAGTTCCTCTTTACTGTTATTTCGCTGCTTTTTGCAGGCTCCCTACTGGCACAGCCCGAAAATAAGGTTGTGGGAGTATGGCTTACACAAGACAAGGACTCCAAGATAGAGGTTTCCAAAGGGAAAGATGGAAAATTCCATGGAAACATTGTTTGGCTCAAGGAACCAAACCGAAATGGACAACCAAAAAAGGACGAGAAAAATCCTGAAGTAAAACTAAGAAGCAGACCTACGCTGGGGTTGAACCTACTTTCCGGTTTTTCTTTCGACAAGAGCAAGAACGAATGGGTGGATGGCACCATCTACGATCCCAAATCGGGTAAAACTTATAAATGCCTTATGTGGTTTGAGGATGAACCCAACGTACTCCACGTAAAGGGATTCATTGGCTTCTCGCTCATTGGCAAAGAGATTGAGTGGACTAAATCTACCATGTAAACTCCATGATTGGCTCTTGGTTACGAGGTTTCTGGGGCCTTATCTACCCCGACCTGTGTGCTGTATGTGAGTCGCCGCTCATGCATGGCGAAGAGGTTTTGTGCACCCGCTGTAGCTACAAACTTCCCCGAACCCGTAACTGGAACGAATCGGATAATGAGGTGGCCAAAATATTCTGGGGCAGGGTGTATCTTTTGCACGCCTGCTCCTTTTTCTATTTTCGCAAGGGTAGCCGTTACCAAAAACTCCTGCACAAGTTGAAGTATGCCGATCGAAAAGATATTGGGCGCTATCTCGGCCAGCAGTTTGGCCGGGAATTGCTAACTGTGGATCAGCTTAGTAATATTTCCGCAATTATTCCCGTTCCTTTACATCCAAAGAAATTGCGCAAAAGGGGTTACAACCAAAGCGAATGGATTGCGCTAGGATTATCCGATACCATGTCCATTCCCATTATTACTAACGCACTTCAGAGGATCGTATACACCGAAACCCAAACCAGGAAAGGACGACTCGAGCGATGGGATAATGTTTCGGAGGTGTTTGCCATTGCCCACAAAGAAAAGATTAAAGGAAAACATATTCTCCTTGTCGATGATGTTGTTACCACCGGAGCAACTCTTGAGGCCTGCGCACAAGTCCTTATTACGGAAGGCGAGTGCGAAGTGAGCGTTGCAACTTTAGCTTGCGCGGGAAGATAGGCTACCACCGCTAGAGCATATAGAAGAGAGATATCTGCATCAGGTTGTTATACTGCCCCGCATTGCGCCGATAGGGGCTGTTTTGCTTTGTATCCCGAATAGGTAAAACGGAATAGCTCAACTTTACCGCTCCTCCCGCCCTCGCCCAAAAGAAATACTTAAACCCGCCCTGTGCACTTATCTCGAAAAAGTTGAATGCGGGAGAATCGATTTCGGATAATGGACCCATCTCGTTCTTTTCGGCGGAATGAACAAGAACACCAAATCCCAAGCCCCCCTCAAGAACACTTCGGGACGAAATCCTATACGTTAAAAGTACCGGCACTTCAGCATAGATCAAATTAATTCGATAAAACTCCAGCTCGTTAAACTTCTTGTAAGAACCCTTTTGAACCCCCGACAAGCCAAGATGTAAGGATGTTTGCTTGGAAAACGGGTATTCTACAAACAGTTCGGCCCAAACGCCGGTCTTATGGAATCCGGCATACCTGTCTCCATCCACCTGGCTCATGGCAATTCCACCCGCGATACCACCCTTAAACGATTGGGCGAAAATTGTTGCAGGCATCAATATTAAAACAAGAATAAACCACCTCATTTTTGCTTCGAGTTATTTACAATTCATTATTTCTTCCACTAATTACTCGCTTTATGGTGAATAAACTATCACCACAAACCATGAGTAGCCTGTAAAAATAGTAATCAAAAACCATTTAACGCATCTATTAGCTCCTTTGCCATTAACGAAACACCAACACTAGCGTACTCCTTAATGAAGGTAAAGTTCTTTCTTGCTGAAACGGGAAGCATATTGGGATCGATTAAATATACCCGAACATCACGTGAAATGCAATCGAGTAGGCCTGCTGCGGGGTAAACATTAAGCGACGTGCCGATTACTGCAAATATATCGGCTTGCTTCGCGAGTTCTGCCGCCATCGACATATTAGGAACCGGCTCACCAAACCACACAATGTAAGGCCTGAGTTGCGATCCCTTCTCGCACAAATCACCCATTTTAAGCTCCCAGTTCTTTAGCGTATATACCAATCGAGAATCGACGGTGCTTTGCGCTTTGCGAAGTTCGCCGTGAAGGTGAACCACCGATTTACTGCCCGCCTGCTCGTGCAAATCGTCCACGTTCTGCGTAATCACGGTAACCTCAAAATGTTCCTGAAGAGCGGCTAGGGCCATGTGACCAGCATTTGGCGTAGCCTCAAAGAGGACCTTCCGACGCTCATTATAAAACCGCATTACCAACTCAGGATTCTTACGCCACGCCTCGGGACTCGCCACCTCAGTGACATCATACTGCTCCCACAGACCTCCCATATCACGAAAAGTCTTTAATCCACTCTCAGCACTTATGCCCGCCCCAGTTAAAACAACCAACTTTTTCATCTTAACTCCAACTACCATACCCCAACAAAATTGACCTTATAGCGAACAACGCTTCATTCATCAAAGTTAGACCAAAAAATGCGAGAACACCCACCTTAGAAATAGAAGATTGTGGCAAATTGTAGATCCTATCTCAATTTTTCTTAGTCGACTCTAGCCACCATTGAGTATTTAATGCCTACATTCGAAAAGAAAACGAAGCTAAATAGATATAGCATGAAGCTGTTGGGAAATATTATCTGGCTGCTCTTTGGCGGCATCTTTATTTTTCTGGAATACCTTGTCGGTGGGTTTTTGCTCTGCCTAACCATTATTGGGATTCCTTTTGGTATTCAGGCCTTTAAACTTGCGTTTGTAGCGCTGTGGCCGTTTGGCACTAGGGTTGAAAATACCGATAGCTCCGCCGGTTGCCTCTCAATAATTATGAATGTCATTTGGCTCCTCTGCGGTGGCATTTGGATTGCCCTCACGCACCTCCTTTTTGGAATTATATTCGCCATCACAATTATCGGTATTCCCTTTGCCGGCCAACATATTAAGCTGGCAGGGCTAGCACTCTCCCCATTTGGAAAAGAGATACACTAAGAACGCGGAAAACTATAGGGATGAGGTTGGAACTTGAAGCCAACACCATGTATTCCATAATCGCTATGCGATAAAACAACACCAATCGAACGATTCCCCACAATACCCAAACGGCTACGCGGTATTAACCAATACTGGGACGAAGTATGCTGCCGTAGAGAATAGCCAAGCCTTCAACCCACCCAAACTACCCTCATAACAGACTATGGCACAGATCGCCAAAAACCACGTGTGACTCGGGTAAAAACCACGTGTGGTTTGGAGGAAAACCATACGTGTCTCGGAGCAAAACCACGTGTGGTTTTTTTAAGAGGCACAGCATACTTTTTCTGGGGGACAAAAAACCTACTCCCTTTGCGTCCGTCGAAGTCGTAGGTTATTAAAGTAGGTAATGACTCGCCGTAGTATGTCGAACTGGAGCGTTACGGCAAAGAAGAGCGTGAATATCCAAATGAAGGCAATGTTGAACCACACCGTATCCACGTATTGGTTGTTGAACTTTTTCATGGGGGCATAAAACTGCGCACGGCCCCAATTCATGGTTGGCATCATGAAAATAGGATCCTTTTTGCGAACAATTTGGGTGGGTACCTCTACCATTTTTTCCAACTCCTGGCTGTTCAAAACATAGTCGGCCAACGCCTTATTGTGGTAATCCCGCTTTAACTTTAGAAAACCATCGCTGCCAATGGTTGCCAGCAAGTGGTTGTAAACGCTATCCTTCTGCTTGGTTGCACTATCGGCCTTCTCGTAATAGTATTTTTTTAAAAAAAACAGATAGCCCACAGCCTCCTCAAACACATCTTCACTGAACTCGGCGGGACTAAGCTTTTCTAAATATTCGAATGGTGGCTTTCCCGATTCAACTTGCAGCTTAGTTAGCTCATTCTTTATCACCACCAACCTATCGGACAGTCCAACACCATTGTTGTTGGCCGATTTCAAACGAATAGACTCATCCAACTTGTTCTGCACCTTTGGAATCAAGTAACTCGTATTGTATGCTGCCGTGCTAATTTGCAACTCGTAGGGGAAAAAGTGTTTCTCATACGCGTTCTCCTTAAACTGAACAACCGCCAATGCCTCAAATGCCCATCGAGACACCATGATATCACCCACAAAAGGAACGTAAATCTTATCGGTGAGCTTACGGTGCAGGTTATCAAACGGAACAATGGTGCCACTAAGAAGCAGTTGGGGCACTAGAATTAATGGAATTAGAATGTAGATTGCCACCACGGAGTTTAATCCCGCGGATATATTTAGCCCTAGCATATTTGCAAAGCAACAAAGCGTAAACAGTATGAGCCAGTAGATGGGAAGTAACCCTTGGATTTCGAGAATGTAACCAGCCACTGCAACGTAGAGCAACATCTGAATGGCCGAAAGCGCAAAGAGATACAATATTTTTGAGTTTAGGTAACTAAACCTGCTCAGATTCAAAAAGGATTCTCGCTCTAGGATTTTCCTGTCCCGAATAATCTCCTCCGCGCTCACTGTAAGCCCAAGGAAAAGGGCCACTACAACGCTCATGAAAAGGAACGCGGGAAAGTTCTTGTTATCGCTAAACACATAAGCTGGCCCTGCTGCAAATTTTGTGAAGTACCCCAAAATTAGCGCAAGTATCGGTGCCTCAAGTAAGTTAATAAACATATACTGCTTATTCGAAATTTTCGAGAGCAGGTTGCGCAGAAAGAAAATCTGCATCTGAACCTCAATATTGGGGATATTGAAGAAGTTTTTGGGTATTATTCGTTTCACCTCCTTCGGCCTAACCTTATTAAGAAGGTGCTCGGTGTAGAGGGCATGCCACTCTTGCGGACTTTTGCGTCGCTTCCGGGTAAAACGCCCTTCTCGATCAACCTCCTTCGCCTCAATAATTTCGAGCAGCTGCTCCGGATGTACATGGCCGCAGTACGGACACTCGGTTTCGGTTGGGTTAACCTGAGTAATCATCCGCTTAAAGTAAACAATGGCATCGAGCGGATTTCCTTGGTAAATGGGATATCCGCCTCTATCGAAAATCCACAGCTTATCAAACATCTTAAATATCCGCGACGACGGTTGATGGATATTTACAATTACCAGTTTTCCTTTCCTTGCCTGGGCTTTGAGAAGATCCATCACCATCACCGAGTCCTGCGACGATAACCCCGATGTAGGCTCATCCACCATGAGCACCGAAGGTTCGCGCATTAGCTCCAGAGCAATATTTACACGCTTTCGCTGGCCACCACTAATTGTCTTGTTCAATGGACTGCCCACCACTAAGTCCCGGATATCGTCTAGGTCGAAGTCGCGAATGATGCGCTCCACTGTTTCGCGGAGCTTATACTCCGAAAAATTACTAAAACAGAGCTTGGCGTTATAGTAAAGATTCTGGTAAACCGTTAGTTCCTCAAAAAGCAAATCGTCCTGAGGCACAAAACCGATTACTCCTTCGAGGCGGTAATGCTCCCGATGAACATCGTATCCGTTTACCATTACATGACCCGACTTGGGTTCCAACTTGCCGTTTAGAAGGTTCAGTAACGTAGATTTTCCAACTCCGCTCCCGCCCATTACGCCTATAACTTGGCCGGATTCTTCCCAAAAGGAGAAATCACGAACTCCATTTTGGGTATTCTTGAATCGGAAGTTCAGATTTTCGGCACTAAATATAATACTACTGCTTCCGGGTTGTATAAACAGGGCGCTCTCAATCTCACGAAAGTAAATCGGCTCATTATCGGGAACTTTAATGATATTTCCTGTGTCGATAATGTACGAAACACCCGATTTAAGCGGTTTGTTGTTAAGTTGAATATTGCCTGTTCCGAAATACTGAAGCAGAAACTGGTTAATTGTCTCCAACTTTAGGATGAAGATGCTCCCCTCTAGGTTGCTTCTAATTATGAGCTTGCGCTCCTCCTCCCTTGGTCGATTACTTTCCACCCACAAACCCTCTAGGTCTTCCACGTGAAGCTGGTCGCTGTTGGAAACAATAAGCAACTGATTGCGAGGGATATTATTTTTAAAAGGAGATATTATAAACTGATAAATGTTCTCAAACTCTTTTGCTTCAATGTTAAAGTTCTGCGCCACCACATGAACAAAATGCTCCTCTTGGGCGGTAATTATTCCATCGACATGGATAAATTCGAGGAGCCGAATAAATACCATTATTCGCTCTGTCTTTGGTAAACTCTTGGTAATGTGTTCACAGATTTTGGCGGCTTGCCGAACAACCAGTGTTCCTTCTACCGCCACACCAACGGTTGCATCAATACTCTCCAATTCTTGCTGGTAAAACGAGAAGTAATCCTCAAACAGCTTCAGATAGTCATTTGTGTGCTCAATACCAATATGTTGATTCAGATATGATGCAACAATTTTCTTTCCTCTCGACGACACGGTAGAGCCATTCTCATTAGCAATGAGAGCAAAAAGTTGCATTAGCGCATTGAGTACCGATTCGTTCATGGAGAGCAATGATTGTTCCGAAAATTACAAAAAAAAGAGCATCTGCTGCAGTGCAGATGCTCTTTTCATTCATCTTAAATATAAATCACACGCTATTTTACCATTTCATTGCGAATCTTTTCAACCACACTAGATAGGTTAGCAATCGCTTTTGCATCTACCTTATCGCCTTGAACACCTTTGTATGCTTCAGAAATAGTCTGAAGTTTTACAAGCATCTCAGCAACATCTGCGTTTGCTTTATTCTTATCCAAAAGTTCGATTAACTTAACTAACGATCCGTTTTGGTTAACAATAATCTTAACAATGTCTTGGTTGTTCTTGCTGGTCTTCTCAATTTGGGTAGTAATGTAAAGACCTTCGGTCCAGCTACCCGACATCACCAACAGGGAGAGGTTGTCCTTACCGTTGTTAGTTAAAAATTCGTAGGTTTTGAAGAATGAATCGCTAATCACTTGGATAAGACTATCCTGATTGTCGATGTTTTTTTCTACGCGCTCAGCAAAAGTCGCATTGAACTCGGTTGAGATTTGGAGTTCATCGATAAGCTTTTTGGAAACCTTAAGATAGTTCATGGTTTCTTGCTTCATTTGGTATGTGCTTGCATACGCCAAATCGGCACCATAAATACCAAGGTTTATTGCCTTGCTCTTCTCAGTAAAGTATTTATCAACATTGTTTGTTGAGTTCGAAATGCTGAGAATAAACCCTGCACCGGCCTTGTTTAGTAGGTTGGTGACCTCAAAAGCAGTGGGAAGAGGATACTTGGTAACCATCTTCACAAGTGAATCTTTGGGTAGGTTTTCGTCTTGAGCCTCGGTGCTTGCTTGTTGACCACCTCCGCAGGAGGTTAAAACAAAAGCAAAAGAAAGGCCGTAAATTGATAGCTTAGTTGCGTTTAATAGAGTTTTCATCTTATTCTGGCTTATATTATTGTTTGTCGATATAAACAGCCACAAGTTACGAATTTTAGGAAAACAACCATAATCCTTGCGTCATTAGTTTTCTGAGTTTTTTCTCTTTACAGGACTACCCTATCCAATTCTTTCGACAGCCTCATTTTTAGCTGATTAAGCTGATTCAATTGAGCTAAAATTGCGTTCACCTGTTCTTGGTTCCCCTCCTTGTGCGATACGGAAAGCTGCGTATGTAGCTTGCCCATCACCGACTGAATAATCTTTGTCTTATACACAATTACCGATTTTGGAACAGCAAGTTTTAGAATCATCTCCTCCGATTCCACATATGCGCTGTGCTTTTCCCAAAGTTTACTGGCAATGTGCTCCGAGGTAAGAATATCCACCGAAAGCTCACTGATCTTAACGTCGGGATGCTGCAAAAAGTGCCGCGCTTCTGGTTGTTCTCCTTTATTGAGCATTCTATAATACTCGTCAAAAAGCTGCCGATATGCCAAGTTGTTGAACTCAAGTTCATCGTTTTTGATCTCGGCAATAATATAGTTAGCAACAGTAATCTCAAACGAATCGCCATTCACATCCTCATAGGTGGAATGTACACGTTCGCCATACTTTAGCAGGTAGTATATGAGTTCTTTCTCCTGCTCTTCGCAAAATACCCCCTGCACAAACGAAGGAACAACCAATTCCTTGTGCTGCAACTGGGCATATATATCGTGAGGGACAACCTGTTGATCGGATTCGTATTTTTTACGTCGCAGCGATCCCACTTCCGAAAACAGCACCCGCTCCTCGATGTCGAGCAATCGGCTACACTCACGAATGTATACCGTACGAATAATTGCATCAGGAATTGCCCCAATGGATCGAACAATATCTGAAATCAATCCCGCCCGTTTCACCGGATCTTTACCGGCATCTACAAGTAATAAGTTGGTCTTAAAGGAGATGAAATCCTCCTCCTTCTCACCAATAAACTCGAGCAACTCCTTGGCCGATCGTGTTTTGCTAAACGAATCGGGATCCTCTCCTGCGGGAAGGAGCAAAACCCTTACATTCAGACCCTCTTCCAGTACTAAATCAATTCCTCTAAGCGAGGCCTTAATTCCCGCTGCATCTCCATCGTATAGAATGGTAACGTTGGGCGTAAAACGCTTGATAAGCCGTATCTGCTCAACAGTTAGCGATGTTCCCGACGAAGCCACAACATTCTCTATTCCAGCCTGGTGAAGTGATGTCACATCGGTGTAACCCTCAACGAGCAAGCACTTATTCTCACGAGTTATAGCTTGTTTGGCAAAGTATATGCCGTATAAGGTCTGCCCTTTATGGTATATTTCGCTCTCGGGAGAGTTGAGATATTTTGCGGTTTTTTTATCGTTTCGGAGCACTCGCCCTCCAAAGCCGATAACCCGACCGCTGATGGAATGGATAGGGAAAATAACCCGACCATAAAATCGATCGAGAAGGCCATGCTCATGGTCAATAGTCAGCCCCGCTTTTACAAGATACTCTTTCTTAAATCCTTGCTTAATGGCCGATTGTGAAAATGCGTCGCGATTATCGAGCGAATAACCCAACTGAAATTTTTTGATAGTCTCATCGCGCATTCCACGCTCCTTGAGATAAGCTAGTCCAATATTTTTTCCATCGATATGGTGATAGAGGGTATCGGAGAAATGACGCTGCGCCCAAGCATTAAGCACCATCATACTTTCCCGGTCGTCGTTTTGCTTTACTTCGTCCAGAGAAAGTTCCCGCTCCTTAACCTCAATTCCATACTTCTTGCCCAAGTACTTCAGCGCCTCAAAGTAGCTAAGGTGCTCCAGCTCCATTATAAAGTTGACCGAGTTCCCACCTTTACCACAACCAAAGCACTTAAATATCCCCTTGGCGGGCGAAACGGTAAACGAGGGTGATTTCTCGTTATGGAAAGGGCAAAGGCCCAAATAATTCACGCCTCGCTTCTTCAGCGACACAAAATCCTGCACAACCTCCTGTATATTGGCGGTGGCAATAATTCGTTCTACGGTTGCGTGATCTATCATTAACGCTCTAGTATTCTTATCTTTGTGGTGTGTAAATCAATTTTAAAGGTAGTATTAATTTCGGAAATTATTTGAAAAACCTTAGCAGTACTCTAGTCCCCTTAGAATATAGCCAGTTCCATAAATGATTCAAATGCCTAAAGAGGGATCTTCTGCTAAGTATTTTTCACTGTAAGGATCAATATAAGATTTTCGAACAATAGTTTGAAAAAAATATCTGTTCTCATATTACAAAAAATCCTCTTCGGACTCGAAGAGGATTTTTAATGAAAACAGGTTTAATCCAAACACTAGTTAACATAATTAATGCCCTAGAATTTCGATGGTTCCTTCGTCTCTTGATTCTCATACCATATAGGAATAGCAAACTTGGGGTTGTCATTCAATGAACGCCTATACCAATTGGCTGGATAGCCCACCTGCTGAGGATTTCCAAGGCTATCTTGTATGTATCCGTCGTTGTATCGTGTGAGCAAATCTAGAAAAAGTTCGGTCCATTCGGTAAAAACTCGGTTACCCGATGCCACGCTGAACTCGGTAAGGGCCGCCCTCATTTTTTCGGGATCGTTTTTAAGGACCAACGCCTTTTTGTCCATCTCAGGAATTTGATTCCGAAACTCTGCTTCCAACTCTTGCTGCACTTTTTGAATGTCCTTCACCATGTAGCTATATTTTATGTTGGCCAGGTTTGCAACGCCATTAAAAATCCACCAAGCCGAATTCATGGAAAACCGTTTTAGGCTTCCTTCGTTAAACGACTTTGGAACGTCGGTAACACCAGCATAAAGTGGGAAGTAACAGGTTGTATAAGTATCGTCCACGCCGTACCATAAAATTCCACCAATGGAGTTTGGCAACCAACTTCTCATTTGAGCCACAAATGAGAATCCTGTATTATAGGTCGAAATAGCTCGCTCCCATGTAGCAGAAATGGAATCGACTTTAAAGGTCAATGGTCTGGCATAGTTTGGATTTCCAAATGGTCCTGCAGCAAGACCCTTGGTCATATCAATAGAGGTTCCCTCGTAGTGATCGCGAATAAGCGAAAATATGTTTTCAAGGGACAGCTTCTTGTCGGGTTTTATCCAAAGCGGATATCGCTCCGCACCTTGAACACCTCGATTATAATCCATTGAAAGTTTTAAACTGGGTGCTGCTCTGTTGAAAATACTCCAAACTCTCGTTTCACAGTAACGAAGTTTAGTTGGTTCATCGGGATCGTAGGCTTGGTTAAACTGAAATGGCTTTCCCCCTTTAGGATCATAGTATCCCCTTTCAACTGCGAACGATATCACATTCTTTGAATAAATACACACGTCGGGATTATTTAGCGGAAACTCACCAATCCGCGAGTGATTTGCATGTGCGCAAACATATCCATCGGGTACACGCATTGCCACCCAGACCGGTCCTGGTCCATTCACACCACCACCAATCATCTCCAAAAGCCAAGCTTCATTAGGATCGGCAATAGAAAACGATTCACCGGTACTACCATAGCCATACTTTTCTGCTAATGAGGTAATAACCGATATAGCTTCACGTGCTGTGCGAGAGCGTTCCAAAGCAATTTCCATGAGTTGCCAATAGTTCAACACCTTAGTAGTATCAAAAAGTTCCGATCTACCATCGAATGTTGTTTCACCAATTGAAACTTGAAACTCATTCATGTTTGGACCAACCACCGAGTAAGTATATGGTGCCTGAGGAATGCTACCAGCCTTTCCTGTGTCCCAATTATAAAGACGGATAATTTCCCCATCCTTACTTTTGCCACCTTTTTTGTAACTCAGCTGAGGATGAAATTCTCCATCGCAAGTATAAACTACATAGCAGGATCCATCAACAGAAGCACCCTTGGTTACAATAATATTAGTACACGCCAATGATGGCAACACACTAAAATAGCCAATGATTATGGGCAAGAACAATTTCTTCATATTTCTTTTTTTAATGCATTGAGGTCTAGAATGCCTCCATTGCCGTAAAGTAGAACAAGGGTTTTCCCCCAGGAGTAATAGCCGTGTCGAATCGAAGATTCACACCGGCCCGATTTAACTTATACCTAAGTCCGCCACCAAAAGAGGGCGTATACTCCTTGAGTGCAAACTCGTTTGTAACAGGAGCAACATCAGCTGCGGCAACAAAAGCCGTGGCAAACAACTTTCGGGTTATGGTTAACCGAAACTCCAACTGTGCCGCCATCATCATCTTATCGCGGTAGCGCCCCTGCCTCACCCCACGTAATATTTCGCTTCCACCCTCCATTGGGAGCCGCTGAAAGGGAACATCGCCCCAGGTAAAATCGCCATAAAACTGAAACCCCATGGAAGTGATTCTAGAAATGGCACCAAACTCGCGAAAATCTGCAATTACCCGTGTGTAGTTGTATTCACTCAAGAAAACCTTACTATTCGATAGTAAGGAAACCTTATAAAAGCTTCCTGTTCGGGCATAAAACATGTTATCGCGGCTGTCCCAGGTAATCAAAGCACCGAGGGCAGAAGTAAAAAACTCCCCATTACCATACAACTCCTGCTCAGGATAACGTGACTCAGGAATGGGGTCCTTCATTTTTCCGTAATCCAACTGAACTTGATAGCCAATCATTAGATCGGAAAATACAACCTTTTGTCTCTGAAACAGAAAAGAAAGGTTCCTCCAAGTAAAGTTTTGAACGCTATCGGCATCTCTCCCAATGCCATAAAACTTATCTGGGAAATTCTGGACTTCAAACTTACCCGAATAGAAACTACGCTTATCTTCAGAAAATACTTTTGGCGTAACGGAAAGTTTAAACTGGTTGTCTTGGGTATAAATCGCAGATCCCTGAATATTGGAGATCCTTCGACTCTCCTCCTTAGAAAAATAGTATCCGGCCGAAACCCCAAAGCCCCAATGAGTTTCTGGGCTGTAAAATGCGTAAGGAATCGCCAAAACGCTATTGTGTGATTCGCTTACCGAATCGGGTATGAGTACTTCCTGCTTTTGCTGTGCCATGAGTTGTGTACAACTAGCAACAGTAAGGTAAAGACCAAAAACGAAACTACTCTTTCTCACTTTTTTCCCAATTAGATAATAGTAATCTTAACACCAATACACACCTTACGGCATGCAATAGCAATTTATGCCTCTTTTTTTTCTACCTTTTCCTTCTTACCTTTTCTGTTTTGCGACCATTGGTAAAGGAATACAACTCCACCTAAAAGGACCAAGCCCCCAATATTCATAAGTGGATTTACCAACGATGCCGATTCCCGCCACGCATTCACCAGTACGGAAACATTTATTCCAACAACCAAGGCAATGAAGATCAACAATAGAAGACGAGATGTGGAAAAATACATACTCCAAGATTTAAATTAATAATAGAACTAACAATAATACGTCAAAAATAAAGTAACGACACTCATATTGTCGTTTTTTTTTAAGGAATTAGTAGCTTTGTCATTCTAGTAAAACGAAACACGATGTCAATCGAAGTTCAAAACATCTCCAAACTATACGGAACTCAGAAAGCACTTGATTCCGTCTCCTTTTCAGTAAAATCTGGGGAAGTAGTCGGATTTCTTGGTCCCAATGGAGCCGGCAAATCGACCCTCATGAAAACCCTTATGGGTGTGATAAACCCCTCGGAAGGTTCAGCTTTTATTAATGGTATTGACGTAACGGTAAATCCCTATGCTATTAAGGCAATAACGGGTTACCTACCGGAACATAATCCGCTCTACCTTGAGATGTACGTTAAGGAGTTTTTAATGTTTATAGGAAAAGTGCATAAGGTTCACAATCTAACCCAGCGGGTGCAATACCTTATCGATCAGGTAGGTATAGGAGTCGAATGCCATAAAAAGATTGGAATGCTAAGCAAGGGATATCGCCAGCGAATTGGCCTTGCACAAGCGCTGATACATGATCCAGAGGTGCTTATTTTGGATGAACCAACAACTGGACTTGATCCAAATCAAATTCTGGAAATCCGAAAATTAATTATAGAGGTGGGAAAAACAAAAACCATCCTACTTTCATCCCATATCATGCAAGAAGTAGAGGCAATTTGCTCCAAGGTGATAATTCTGAGTAAGGGAAAAATTGTAGCTAATGAAAATCAGGATTACCTCAAGACGCACACAGGAAAAGGCGTGACAACAACCTTTGTAGAGTTTCTTGAAGAGACGAACACTTCCGTTTTTAATGGCCTTCCCGGTATTGAATTGGTTGAGAAAGTTGGCAAAACTGGTTGGTTGATTACCTCCGCATCAACGATAGATCCAAGACCAACACTGTTTAATATGGCCGTTAGTAACAACCTAACTATAATAACACTGCAGCTACATGAAAAACATCTTGAAGATGTTTTCAGAGAACTCACTTCTGAGAATTAAGCAAAAGACAAAAAAATTGTTTCTATCTTCACACACTCAAACCCAAATAACCCAAATATGGACGAAACGAACAAGCAATCCGGTTTGCCGGAGAAAAAATCCAGCATTGGATACCTTGTTATTATTGGTGCTCTAGTAATTGTGTGTGGCTTACTTTACTGGAAATATACCGGGGAAAAGCAGCAATCCCAAGAAATTCAATCCCAATTAAACCAAGAAAAAGACAGCATTGAATCCAACCTCACGAATCTATATGCCGATTATACCGGATTAGAGTCCAACAACGATTCCCTCAATAAAGAACTTGCAGTTGAGCGCGGAAAGATTCAAGGATTAATCAAACAAGTTAAGAGCGAAAAAGCAATCAACTATCAAAAAATAAAAGATTATCAATCGGAACTAGGTTCGCTTCGTTCTATTATGCGGAACTATATTCAGCAAATAGACTCCTTGAACACGCTTAACCAACATCTTATTGCCGAGAACGTTAAGGTGAGGGAAGAATCCACGATGACCAAAATGGCCAACAAAGAACTCTCCACGCAAAACGACGAACTCTCTACAAAGGTTCAGAAGGGGTCGGTTATAAAAGCTCGTGATATTGTTTCCACTCCCATAAACAGTAGGGGTAAAGAGGTGACAAGAGCTCGTCGTGTTGAGAAAATTAAAGTTTGCTTTACCCTAGTTGAAAACGAGATAGCACAACCGGGCCTTAGGGACGCATTTGTTCGAATTACCGGTCCAGATAAATTTGTGCTCACAAAATCGGAAACCGATCAGTTCGATTTTAATGGTGAAAAAATTGTGTTTTCGGCCAAACGTGAAGTTGATTACCAAAATAAGGATGTCGATCTTTGTATCTTCTATGATAATAAAGGAGACCTTCTGGTCGGTTCCTACGAAATTGCCGTTTTCCTTGATGGCATCCTAATAGGACAATCCCAGTTTTTGATTAAGTAGATTAACACAATCTGGAATAAAAACCCTCTCTCCAGAGGGTTTTTTTATTTGTACCTTTTCCCGGAAACTCGTGAACGTTCAGGCGGAACAATCAATAAACATGTGTTAGAACATTAACGCAACCACTGTAAACACAGGATTCCTTAGCAAAAAGGTTGATCGATTAATTTTTTTTTATATTTGCCATGAACACAATTCACCGGCTCACACTAACGACCTGTTTTTGTGCGCATTAACTGTAATTAACCAATTTTTCTACCATGGAGCAGAGCTTTGTTGCCCATATCGAAAAAAGTATAAAACAGAACTGGACTCTTCCGGCTCTGAGCGACTATAAGGGCATTACCTACACCTATGAGGATTTGGCTCGAAAGATTGCCAAAATACATATCATCTTTGAAAAAACAGGAATTAAAAAAGGTGATAGAATTGCCCTTGTAGGACGCAATTCTGCAAACTGGGCTGTTACTTTTCTTGCTATTACTAGCTATGGGGCCGTTGTTGTTCCTATTCTTCATGAATTTAAACCAGATAACGTTCATCACATTGTAAACCATTCCGAGGCAATGGTTCTTTTTGTTGGCGATGTGATTTGGGAAAACCTCAATGAAGCTCAAATGCCGAATGTTAAATGCATTATCTCTGTTGCAGACTTCAGCATTCTCCACGAAAACACACCATTCTCCGTTCGAGATATTCATGCTAAACTTGATTCTGACTATTCACTGAAATACCCAAAAGGTATTTCCCCCGACGAGGTAATATACCACCGTGATAAACCAGAGGAACTTGGGGTAATAAACTATACTTCAGGAACATCTGGGTTTTCGAAAGGGGTAATGCTACCTTTCCGAAGTCTGACATCCAACTTGCTTTTTGCTATACAGGTGCTTCCGCTCGAGCCGGCAGGAAAAATGGTAAGCATTCTTCCAATGGCTCACGCCTATGGCTCTGCTTTCGAGTTTATCTACCCCATTACCAGAGGGTGCCATATAAATTTCTTGACACGAACACCATCACCAAAGATTATCCTCGATGCGTTTGGGGAACTAAAGCCAAAAGTTGTGCTTTCCGTTCCGCTTATCATCGAAAAAATCTATAAAAAAAGTGTTCTAGAGGCAATTAGTAAGCCGTCCATAAAATTGCTCCTTAAGATTCCCCTCATCGACCGCAGAATTTGCAAGAAGATAAACGAGAAGTTAACCTCAATATTTGGCGGCGAATTCTACGAAGTTGTAATTGGGGGAGCAGCCCTAAATCCCGAGGTGGAGCGTTTTCTTAAAAAAATTGAGTTTCGCTATACCGTTGGCTACGGCATGACCGAGTGTGGACCAATAATTACCTACGATTCGTGGAATACGAACAAGCTATACTCCACCGGAAAGGCAGCGCCCGGAATGGAGATAAAGATTGACTCTGACGATTCGGAAAATCTGGTAGGCGAAATCCTTGTACGTGGCGAAAACGTTATGCTGGGATATTATAGGAACGAGGAAGCAACTACAGCTGCCTTTACTGCAGACGGTTGGATGCGCACTGGCGATCTTGGAATAATCGATGCCGATGGCTATCTGTTTATTAAAGGTCGTTGCAAAAATATGATACTAGGCCCTTCTGGTCAGAATATCTTCCCCGAAGAGATTGAGGGTAAAGTAAACAATTTACCATTTGTTCAGGAATCACTCGTTGTAGAAAGCAACGGGAAACTCATTGCCCTTATTTATCCCGACTACGAGACGGCAGATAAGCATGGGCTTACCATTCACGATATAGAAAAGAAAATGGAGGAAAACCGCATCGAAACAAATAAAGACCTACCTGCCTATAGCCAAATTTCTTCGGTGAAACTATATCCGGAAGAGTTCGAAAAAACACCCAAGCGCAGTATTAAACGGTTTCTATACCAACCACAGGTCCAATAATCGTTCACTACAATCAAAAAGAAATGATTGCACAAAACTTCATTAAGGAATATATCGAAAAAAGTCTCCAAGAGAATTGGAATAGCCCCGCATTTTCCGATTATCAAGGGAAAACCATTCCCTTTTCAACGGTAGCGAAGGACGTTGTTCGTATTCACCAGATGCTAGAAATGTGGGGAATAAAACCCGGTGACAAAGTGGCACTGGTTGGAAGAAACAGCAGTTCGTGGGCTACTTCATATTTAGCCATAATATCATATGGCGCCGTAGTTGTTCCCGTTCTTGCCGATTTTGCCGTTGCAGATATTCACCATATTATTAACCATTCCGACTCTAAAATTCTATTCACAAGCGATCAAATTTGGGAAAACATCGATGAATCATCAATGCCCCACCTTACCGCAATTTTTTCATTGACACAATTTAACCTATTGGTTTCTAGAAACGATGATGCTACAAACCAGTTGAAATCAGAAGTCGATAATCTGACCAAAAAACTAGAAGAGCTTACGCCTAATGACATTAACTTCCGGGAAAT
Source organism: Williamwhitmania taraxaci (assembly GCF_900096565.1). Lineage (NCBI taxonomy): Bacteria > Pseudomonadati > Bacteroidota > Bacteroidia > Bacteroidales > Williamwhitmaniaceae > Williamwhitmania > Williamwhitmania taraxaci. The sequence continues at coordinate 2,038 of NZ_FMYP01000028.1, read as the reverse complement.
ATCGAACGATAAACTTGGAGTAATTAGCTACACTTCAGGCACTACCGGTTTCTCAAAAGGGGTTATGCTTCCGTTAAATAGCCTAGCTGCAAATGTGCTATTTGGTCATAACAACATACCACTTCAGGCCGGAGATAAAATCGTTTCTTTCCTGCCGCTGGCACATGCCTATGGTTGTGCCTTTGAGTTCTTATGGCCATTTTCTGTGGGCTGTCACATCACCTTCTTAACAAAAACTCCTGCACCAAAAACCATTATACAAGCATTTGAACAAGTACGTCCAAAGTTGATACTTACTGTTCCGCTGATAATGGAGAAGATATACAAAAAACAAATCTTGCCAACGCTGAACAAGCAGCCAATGAAGCTGCTGCTTAATGTTCCTCTCCTCGACAAGAAGATTTATCAACAGATAAACAAAAAACTGTCTGAGGTCTTCGGAGGAAACTTCATGCAGGTTATTATTGGTGGAGCGCCACTCAATAGTGAAGTAGAAGATTTTCTTAAGAAAATAAAATTCCCATTCACCGTTGGCTTTGGCATGACCGAGTGTGGTCCACTAATTTCCTATGCCGCCTGGGCCGATAATCCCCAAGGTGCATGTGGTAAGATACTACCAACGCTCTCTGTTAAAATTGATTCCGCAGATCCATTCGTGGAAGTAGGCGAAATTATGGTAAAGGGAGAGAATGTGATGATGGGCTATTACAAAAATCCAGAAGCGACTAATTCTGCAATAACTTCCGATGGTTGGTTACGCACGGGCGACCTTGGACTTATCGATAGCGAAAACTACATCTATATAAAGGGTAGGAGTAAGAGTATGATTTTAGGCCCTAGTGGGCAAAATATATATCCCGAAGAAATTGAGGCTAAACTCAATAACATGCCCTATATTCAAGAATCACTGGTCGTTGAGAAAAACAACCGACTTGTGGCTCTCATTTACCCCGATTACGAAACGGCCGATGAAGCGGGTTTAAATGCCGAGGATCTAGCCCTTATCATGGAGGAGAACAAAAAAATTCTGAACAGCGTACTACCGGCCTTCATGCAAATTCAAAAAACCAAACTCTATCCCGAAGAGTTTGAAAAAACCCCAAAGAAAAGCATAAAGCGATTCCTATATTTATCTGTGGAAATCTAATAAAAGAGGCTGTCCTTTCTGGACAGCCTCTTCTATTTTTCATCAATGGCCTCTCGTAAAAACGTATTGAATCGATACATTGCTCGGCAGGCCTCAACAACGCGTTCCTCAAAATTAGGTTCTAACACATCCCTATTCGTAAAGGTATGTCCAACCGTAAAACTCTTCATTCTTAAATAGTTTGCAACAGGAGAATCATTGCTGAATCCCGCAGGTACTCTCACCAGCGCATCATCACTACTCAACTTACCAAACCACTTCGTAAAAATCTTCTCCGAGACTATCTGCAAAAACTCTTCGTGATAGAGATCAATCGCCCTTCTGATTTTTTTTAAGTTTTCAGACTCTGGCCTCCAAATGCCACCAGCGAGCACCGAACCATCCGCCTCTAGGTGAACATAGTATCCTGCAGATGGACTCTTTCGTCCACCCCGTGCAAGATAAGCACCAAAATGAGTTTTGTAGGGACTCTTGTCGTGCGAAAAACGAACATCGCGATAAATCCGAAAAATTGCATCCTTGGGTTTGAGCCCCACAACTTCATCATCGAACAAACCAACTGAAGAAATTAGCTGTTCGAGGATGTTATCATAACTTTTTAGAGCCTGCAAATAATTATCCTTATTCTCGTTAAACCAATCCCGTGAATTATTTGCCTTTAAACCCTCCAAAAAAATCATTACAGTCTTTGGTACCATTTTATGCGTCTTTGTGTTACAATAGTTCGGTAATAACTAGTGTAAATATTTGACAATCAGAAAAATAGGCGTGAATAAATTTGAATAAGACCTTAGAAATCAGTATCTTAAAAGATTATTCCAGTAATTTTCTAAGCATGATTCCTAAGGTCAGTAATATTGTTAAGTATTACATATACAGCACATTAAACAA
>NZ_FMYP01000027.1 GCF_900096565.1 Williamwhitmania taraxaci | reverse complement strand
ATCACCGAAACAAGTGGCACAATATCACCGAAATATCAAGTCTGTCCTATTTCCACACTGCCAAGGGGAGATATCTGTATGGGCATTCCTGAAGAATAATCTCAATTTTCTAAAAGAGGCCGTTTTTGGTGTGTGGCAGTTTATTAAGCAATAATCTAAACTCTCTAATCTGGAACAAAAGTAGAAGGTGTTATATGATCACTCAACACGGTATTTTGAGATTCAGCCAAGTTCCAATAGTTCCAATATTTTTTAAGTGCTTGATTATTATATGTATGATTTTTTTCGTCAATAAAACATTAAAAAATTTGGAATAGGGAAAAGAATACCCGTATATTTGCAGAGTGAATAATCACTAACTTTAAAATTTTAATTATGAAAATCACTAAATTCCAAGATCAGGCTCTGAAAGATACACCTCACAAGGTAGATGTAAGAGAGATGTATAATAAAGAATCGGCACAGGCAATGCTTATTACTTTAAAGCCTGGCGAAAGTTTAAAGCCACACAAAACTCCAGTAGATGTTTTCTTCTTTATTGTTGAAGGACTTCCAACAATTCATATCGGGGAGGAAAGTATTCAATGTGAAGCAAAATCATTAGTGGAAAGTCCTGCTAATGTTGTTCATAGTATTAGTAATGAAACAGACAAAGCCGCTGGGATTCTGGTTGTGAAAGCACCACGTCCTACTGCTTTGACGAAAGTTCTTTAAAATCAAAGGTTTATATTGCAGAATAATAATTTTAACACATAAATGACAAAATTTAACAGTGTGGACATTAAACCTCGACAACTTGAGATTATTGAGTCTGCAAGTAAAATTCTGACTACTTCAGGAGTTGGTGGTTTGACGATAAAAAACTTAGCAAAGGAGATGAAATTCTCCGAAAGTGCAATTTATCGTCATTTCAACAGTAAGGAAGAGATTTTGATTGCTATGCTAAATTATCTTTCGGGTAGCATTGATGAAATTCAAAGGAAAGCGATTGAAACGAGTAATGGTCCAGAAGAAAAATTCATTGCTCTTTTCAACTATCAATTTTCTTTCTTCAAAACGCACCCACACTTTGTTGTTGCGGTATTTTTGGATGGTTTGATGGAGCATAGCCAACAAATTAACGATGAGATTCTAAAAATCATGAATATAGCAATGAAGAATCTGATGCCTATTATAATGGAAGGACAACAAAAAGGGGTGTTTACTAATGCAATAACTACGGATGAATTGATGCATATTGTGATGGGAACCATTAAGTTGCAAATGTTTAAGTGGCGAGTGGCCGATTTTCAGTTTGATATTACAAGAGCAGGCAATAATATGGTTCAATCGATACTAACGCTTATTAAATGTAAGGTATGAAATCAGAATACGTTCCTAAAACTTCTGCTGTAATACTTGCAGCATTTGCTCTACTAACATTATTTCTAACGACTTCAATCTTTTTTGATTTGTTTGGAATAAGGGAAAGGGAAGGTCGTTATGTTCTGTTTGTTGTTATTGCAAATTTTATTTGTTCTCTTTTATACTTTCCTTCTATTTATGGTTTTTGGAGTGGGAAAAGATGGACAACCTACTTATTGTTCATCTCTTCCACTGTATTGATTACTACTTTGATTGCCTTTTTATTGTATATAAGCAATGGAGGGTTGCACGAAACAAAAACAACAGGAGCATTGATCTTTCGAATTGCTCTAACAACTTTTTTCTGGGTGGTATCCTATAAATGTCTTTCTGTAACTAAAAAGTAACTAAAAAAATTTACCTGGTTATGTTAGTGAATGTTTACAAACAAAAATTAGCAATACTAATTTTAATAGGTGTTGCAGTTGCAAAGCCAGCACTTGCTCAAGTGTGGACATTGCAACAGTGCATTGATACTGCGCTGGTAAATAATAAGAATTTGCAAATCGGTAGAAATGGTATTTTAATGGGTGAACAGAAACACAAAGAAGCCACTGCCAATTTAATTCCCAAAATTACCGCTAATGCCGATTATCGCTATTACACCGACCAACCCTATCAATTAATGCCGGCTTCGGTTTTTGGTGGGCCTACAGGAACCTTTAAGGAGGCTCAGTTTGGTGTACCACATAATATTAATGCGAATATTCAACTAGCCTTACCATTATACAATTCACAAGTTTATGGTGCTATACAAATTACAAACGTTGCACTTGAATTAAACGAACTCCAATACAAAAAAACAGAAGAGCAGCTATTTTATGAGATTTCGAATCTCTACTATAATGTTCAAATAATGCATCGTCAGCTATCTTTTATTGATAGTAATATGATAAACAGCAATAAATTGCTTCAGAATATGCAATTGTTGAAAGAACAATTGTTAGTAAAAATGACTGATGTTGAAAAGGTTAGGTTGCAAAACGAACAGCTGTTAACGCAAAAAGAACTCATAAAAAGTAAGTTTGATCAAACAATGAACGCATTGAAATTTACTATGGGTGTGTCAATTGACAGAGTAGTATCGGTTGATAGTGTCATCAGTTTTCAAAATGGAATAGATTATATTTCCGGCAACGCTATCGAAACGAGTATAGCACAGACGCAATCTCGAGTTCTGATTACCGAATTAAAAACTCTAAAACGATCAAGACTTCCTTCGTTAAGCCTATATGGAACTTACGGAACAGCTGGTTTTGGCTACAATGAATCACCTAACGATTTTCTAAAGTTTTTCCCTGTTGGTTTTGTGGGCGTTCAAATGTCGGTTCCATTATTTAATGGGACTGTAACGAAGAGAAAAATTAATCAGAAAAAAGTCGAACAGCAAAATAGTGAATTGCAAATCAACATAGTTACTGAACAAAACGCTATGCTTACAGCAAATGCAAAGCGGCAAAGAATAATAGCGCAAAAAACGATAGTTAATATGCTATCGCAAATTCAGTTGGCACAAGCAATTTATGAGCAAACTGTTTTACAACAAAAGCAGGGATTAGCAATACTCACAGATGTTCTTTTGGCAGATAATGCTGTAAGGGAAGCGCAACAGGCTTATTTATCGGCAGTTGTTGATTACCTGAAAGCTGATCTGGATCTTCGAAAACTTACTGGCAATATTAGCACAATAAAAAATTAAGAATCATGAAGAAGAATATAATATACACATTGGTGGCATTAGCCTTAATCACCATCGTGGTGATTCGCCTGATAAACAATAAACATACCACCCAAAACAGGGTATACCATTACAATAAAGAGAAGGCAATTAACGTGCAAGCTATCAGTTTAACGTTCAAAAAAGTTAAAAACGATATCTCGTTTCCAGGGACGTTTGAGCCCAATAAAGAAACAAGAATCAGTTCAGACATTCAAGGAAAGATTAATTCAGTTTTGGTGGATGTTGGAAGCATTGTCAGAAAAGGTGAGGCTTTAATACAGTTAGACAACTCGTTGCTGAAACTGCAATTGCAATCCGTTGAAATTCAAATTGAGGGATTGGATGCCGATGTAAAACGATATACAGTGCTTGCTAATGCCGATGCAATTCAAGGAGTGCAGCTGGAAAAATCAGTATTAGGACTGAAATCGGCCAAAGTTCAACGTGCTACTTTAATGGAGCAAATCAATAAAACAACCATTGTAGCACCTTTTGGAGGAATTGTTACTGCCAAACTTACCGAAGAGGGTTCATTCGCAGCTCCAGGAGTTCCGTTGCTTCAAATAACAGATATTTCTGTTTTAAAATTTACTGTAAATGTATCCGAGCAGGAGTTGAGTCAATTCAAAACCAATCAAATATACTCACTTTACGCCGATGTTTACCCTGAAGCGTTGCTGTCGGGAAAAGTTATCATGACTGGCAGTAAGGCCAACATGGGAAATAGTTATCCTATACAGTTTTCGGTGAATAATACCACTGATTTAAAAATCAAATCAGGTATGTTTGGACAGGTTCAGCTGAAAAACGACAACAATCAGCAACATATTATTATCCCGGCTTCATCCATTGTTGGAACAAATATTAAACCACAAGTTTATATTGTGAAAGACGGTAAAGCTATTCTTCAAAACATCATCATCTTAAGTCGATTTCAGAATATGGCTTTGATATCAAGTGGTTTAACCGAAGGTGATGTAATTATTACCAACGGATTTATTAACCTGTATGATGGGGCAAATGTTTTAATCAGCAATTAAGAATTCATAGCCATGAATATTACAAAAATATCAATCAATCGCCCATCGCTGATTATCGTTCTTTTCAGCGTGTTCACCTTGTTGGGAATTATTGGGTATAAAAACCTAGGTTATGAGTTATTGCCAGACTTCAACCAGCCGGTTGTTGTTATAAAAACGATGTATCCAGGTGCCGAGCCAAATGAAGTAGAAACCTCCGTTTCTAGAAAAATTGAGGATGCCTTGTCAAACCTCGAAGGAGTGGATTATCTTGAGACAAAGTCAATGCCCAATGCCTCCATTATTATTGCCAACCTTAAATACGGAACGGACTTGAATATTGCCATGCAGGATGCCCAGCGATATATCGACAATATCCGTAAGGACTTGCCTGCCGATATATTGAGCCCGGTAATGAGTAAGGTTTCGCCAAATGATTTACCGATTATCTCGATTAGCGCAACAAGCAAATTGCCTGCGACAGAATTCTATCAGAAAATGAAAGATGATTATCTGCCGCAAATCCAGCAACTGAAAGGGGTGGCTGAAATTACCTTACTTGGTGGCGAAGAGAGAGAAATTCAGGTAAAAGCTAATCAGGACAAGTTTAAACTGTATAAAATATCTATATATCAGGTTGTTGAAGCTATTAATAGATCGGGAATTGACTTACCAGCGGGTAAAGCACAAACCGATAAAGAAAACAATTCGGTTAGGCTAATCGGTAAGTTTTCCTCTGTAAACGACATTATGAATGTGCAGGTGGCCATGCCAGCACCAGGAATGCCTGTTTACGTTAAAGATGTTGCAACCGTTATTGACGGGGTGAAGGATATAAGTTCTGTTAGTCGTTATAACGGTGTGAATGGGATAGGCCTTTTATTAAAAAAACAAGGTGATGCTAATGCCGTGGAGGTTTCAAAATTAGTCCACACCAAACTCGCTCAAATCGAAAGTGCCAACTCAAAATACGGAGTAAAATTTAAAGTTGCCGATGATTCAACCGACATGACTATTGCGGCAGTAAATTCAGTGGTCGACGACCTTATATTAGCTGTGATTTTAGTCTCATTGGTAATGTTTTTGTTTTTAAGAAGTTACCGGAATTCAATAATTGTATTAATTGCAATTCCTACTTCATTAATTACCGCTTTTGCCGTAATGTGGCTGATGGGTTTCACGCTAAACCTGATGACCTTACTTGCCATGTCATTAATTATTGGGATTCTAGTGGATGACGCCATTGTAATTCTGGAAAACATTCAGCGGCACTTAGATATGGGCAAGGAAAAAGGAGCTGCAGCGCTAGAAGGTCGCATGGAGATTGGTTTTTCAGCCATTTCAATCACCCTAGTTGACGTGGTTGTATTCCTGCCTATCCTGTTTTTGCAAGTGTTTGTTGCCGATATGCTGAAACAGTTTTCGATTGTAGTAATAACATCCACACTAACCAGCTTACTGGTCGGGTTTACTTTAGTGCCTTGGCTGGCTTCACGAATTGGGAAAAAAGAAGATTTACAACCGACTAACTTTGTGAACCGTTTCCTGCTATGGTTCGAAGAGCAGCTGACAATATTTATCAATTGGTATGGTCGGCAGTTGGAATGGGTTCTCAGCCATAAGCTTATTTTTACTGGAATAGTACTTTTCTTGCTGGTAATGACAGGAGTGATGATGAAGCAAGGCATTATTGGCAAAGAAATGATGTCGACAGGCGATCAGGGAAAGTTCCGTTTAAATTTGGAATACGACAAAACAACTACCGTTCAGGAGAATAATATCAGAACCTTGAGTGTGGAGAACTTTATTCTACAGCAACCCGAAGTAGCAACCCTTTTCAGCAATATTGCCGGACCAAGCACAGGCATAGGCAGTTTGGGGGTAGGATCGGCCAATTTATCCGAATTTACTATTCAGCTAAAGCCTGAAAAAGAAAGAAGCATTAAAACAGAACCATTTATGAAATCGCTTCGGGAGGCACTGAACATAGAGTTTCCAGGAGTTAATTTTTCTATAGCGGTTTTAGGCCTTCTGCCCAAACAGGCTCCTATTAAAATAACATTGAGTGGAAGTGATCTCGCTTTGGTTATGAAAACAGGAGACGAATTAAAAGCTGCTATTGAAAAAATACCTGGTGCCGATAATGTGCAATTATCAGTAAAAGCAGGAAGCCCTGAATACAAAGTGATACCCGATAAAAATAAGATGCAACGGTTAGGATTAACAACTGCCTACGTTGGACTAAATTTACGAACCGCATTTACTGGGAACGATGATGCAACGCTTACCGAGAATGGAACTGAATATCCGGTTCGGATTTGGCTTGATGATTTTGACCGGAAAAATTACGAAGACGTCCAACGCCTTTCCATCGTAAACCCAATGAATATTCCTGTTGAAATTTCGCAATTTGCTGAAGTAAGGCAGGATAATTCGCCATCGTTGCTCGAAAGATTGGACAGGCAGCCTTCAGTTACCATTACTTCAGAATCGTTTGGTCGGCCATCAGGAACGTTGGCTGATGAAGCAATTGGCTTTTTGAAAACACAGCCATTACCCGAAGGTGTAAAATTAACTTGGGGGGCAGATATCAAAACACAAAATGAGAGTTTCGGTGCTCTAGGCTCAGTTCTTCTGATTTCATTCATACTGATTTACCTCATTATGATTGCTCTTTACGATAGCTATATATATCCATTTGTAGCCCTATTCGCCATCCCGATGGCTGCAATCGGAGCCTTTTTGGCGCTAAACTTATCGTTGAACCATTTAACCTTGTTTGCACAGCTAGGATTAATCATGCTCATGGGATTGGTAACAAAAAATGCCATTTTGATTGTGGATTTTACCAATCAGTTAAAGGCTCAGGGCAAGCATTACAAAGAGGCATTAATTATTGCAGGTAAGGAGCGTATGCGTCCTATTCTAATGACCACGCTGGCAATGGCTATTGGGATGTTGCCCATTGCATTGGCTAAAGGTACCGCCAGCGAATGGAAAAACGGTTTGGCTTGGGTAATTATTGGTGGCCTGTTGTCCTCAATGATTTTGACAGTTTATTTAGTCCCGATGGTTTACTATGTGGTGGATACAATCAAAGAAAGAATGGCTATCAGAAAGGTTAAATAAAATGAAGAAAGCAATCATGATCCTTCAATCGTTTATGGTTATCGTGCTACTTACTTCATTTAGCAATCAAGAGCAGGAAACCTTCTCATTAACGGCTGAAGTAAAGGATTTACGCAATTCCGAGGGCACGGTACTTTTTGCATTGTATAACAGAGAGGATGCATTTCCCGACGAACACTATAAGAAGTATTTCAAAAGGCTTACAGGCAAAATAGTAAATGGTGCATCATCTGTAACCTTCGAAAATATTCCTTCTGGAAAGTATGCTATTAATATTTTGCACGACGAGGACAATAATGGAGAAATTAAGAAGGGATTGATCTTGCCAACTGAGGGAATCGGCTTTTCCAACTATCTATCCATTGGTTTTTCTAATAGGCCTACATTTACGAAATCCTCATTTGACCTGCGTTGCAACAGAATAGTTAGAATTAAAATTGTATACCTGTAAAGGAGGAAACGATACTCACTTTTGATATTTATTTCTATATTTCTTGTTCAATTAAGTATTGGGCAAAAAACAGATTCACTACAAATTGGGCTTCCAATAATAGTTTAGGTGAATCCAACAAACAGGTGTGAAAGCTAGCCATACCATCAATTTACAATTTATAAATGGGATTATATTCTTCGAAATCCGAACTGGCAATAGGGTAACGCTTACACCTTTGCTCTTATGCTATTGGCATGGATATTTTAGATGAAGTTTTTTATGATTATCAATTATTTGTGATGCGAGGCAAGTCTGATAGGCATCATAATTACAACTTTTTAATAATAATAATTTTAGTAATCGCATAAATTATCTCTTTTTAACTGTAAATTGCATCATTAGCATCTTTGTTTGATTCCTATTCGTTTGGTTCTAACTTTATACTAACTGCCATGTCAATGTTTTGTAATCAATGTCAGGAAACAGCTAAGAATACTGGCTGTACCATTAATGGAGTTTGCGGAAAAAAGGAGGCGACTTCAAATCTTCAAGACTTGCTGATGTATGCATGCCAAGGACTTGCTACTGCTAATTTTGAGGCCCGCAAAAAGGGGATTAATACCAATGCAGAGAGTAAACACATCGTTAATTGTTTATTCATGACTATAACCAATGCAAATTTTGATGATCGATCTATTATTGAAGCAATTAAGGTTTGCAATGGATTTCGAGATGCACTCGTAGGTAAAGTGAACTATACTGGAACGGAAGATATGGCTCATTGGAGTTGCACGTCCGATGCTGAGTTTCTAGAAAAGGCTACTCATGTTAGTACTCTCACCTTTGATGCAAATGAAGATATTCGTTCACTGAAACAGTATGTGTTATTTGGTCTAAAAGGTATTGCTGCCTATGTTGAACATGCCTTTAACTTGGGGTTCGAGGAGCAAGACATCTACAATTTCATGGAGGAGGCTCTCGTGAAGATTTCAAAACCCTCCAACCTAGATAACATGCTCGACTTACTTATGCGAACCGGAGAATATGGCGTAAAAGTAATGGCACTGCTCGATAAGGCGAATACTACCTCTTTTGGCGATCCTGAAATGTCATCAGTCAATATTGGTGTGGGTAAAAATCCAGGAATTTTAATTAGTGGCCATGATTTAAAGGACTTAGAGCAACTTCTTATTCAAACAGATGGGAAGGGTGTCGATATATATACCCATTCTGAGATGTTGCCGTCGCATGCTTATCCAAAGTTGAAGAAATACAAGCACCTGGTGGGTAACTATGGCAATGCTTGGCATCGACAGTTGGAAGAGTTTGAAACGTTTAATGGTCCAATTCTTTTTACTACTAACTGTTTAGTCCCACCACGTAAAACTACTACTTACAACGACAGAGTATTTACAACCGGTGCAACAGGTATGCCGGAGTGGAAGGTTTTAGATAAGAAATTAGCAAATGGGCACAAAGATTTTTCTGAAATTATTGAGATGGCAAAGAAATGCAAACCACCTCAAGAAATAGAAAAAGGGGAAATAACCATTGGTTTTGCTCATAACCAGGTTCTATCTCTTGCCGATAAGATTTTGGAAGCAGTAAATTCAGGTGCAATTAAGAGGATGGTTGTAATGTCGGGTTGCGATGCTAGGCAAAAGAGTAGGGAATACTATACCGAGTTTGCAAAGCAGTTGCCTAAGGATACCGTTATTCTTACCTCCGGATGTGCAAAATATCGCTACAATAAACTAAGCCTCGGAAGCATTAACGGCATACCAAGAGTACTAGATGCAGGACAGTGCAACGACTCCTATTCATGGGCTTTCGTGGCTTTGAAACTTAAGGAAGTTCTGAAATTGGATGATATCAATAAGTTACCTATTATCTTCAATATTGCTTGGTATGAGCAAAAAGCTATCATTGTACATCTTGCCTTGCTTTATCTAGGGATTAAGAATACGCATATTGGTCCAACATTACCCGCATTTATCACCCCAAATGTTTTAAAGGTAGTTCAGGAAAAATTTGGTGTTCAGTTGATTACTACCGTAGAGGAAGACATGAAAATTTTTGAACTTAATTAGAACTGTATTATGGAAAATGATGAACTCATTTGCAGCTGTAATGATATTTTCAGGAGTGAGATTGTAAAAGCGATTAAGTCGAAGGGGTTAAAAACCATTGAGGAAGTTGGTGAGGCAACCTCAGCTGGGACTGTTTGTGGCCAATGCCACGACGATATCCAATTAATCCTTGATGAGCTTAATAAGTAATTTGTGATAGTCCCATAATTACTTTGAAATATTGGAGGCGCAATATATGCAGGTATTTACTATAGCGAAAAATTTGTTTCTGCTTGGTGAATACTTGCATTCGCTTTCCTGAGAGTTGTTGCAAGAGGTAGTTCTTCGTTCTTTTCAGTTTCAACTTTTCTTCAATTAGTTGTTATTATCTACATTGTGTAACAATTGTTACAGTTTGTAATTAGGTATTGTGCAATCTTGCATGATAAAACCTTATTTGAATTTTTTAGCAATGGATAATATCATGGTTAAGGGTTCTCCCAGCCAAGGGCTTTTGGGAACTACGCTAGGTTTCTTTTTTGGATTTGCAGCTGTGTCACTTTATGGCCCAACTGCCATCAAATTTAAAGAGGCAATGGAGTTAACTCCTGCCATGATGGGTTTTTTGGTTGCGATACCTGCACTTTCCGGCTCATTACTCCGAATACCATTTGGAGCGTGGGTAGATACCACTGGTGGGAAAAAACCATTTCTCATCCTAATGATTTTATCGGTGATTGGATTGGGAGGGGTTACTATGCTACTCAATTTAGCCTATCCCAATAATATGCATGGTCTATACGGTCTGATTCTATTTTTTGGTTTTTTGAGTGGTGCTGGCATTGCTACATTCTCTGTTGGCATAGCACAAACGTCATACTGGTTTCCCAAGCATAAGCAGGGAATGGCCCTTGGCACCTATGCCGGACTTGGAAATTTAGCTCCAGGAATCTTTTCAGTTATTCTTCCCTTTTATCTTCAGAGTTTTGGTTTTATTTCGGCCTACTTCGCCTGGTTTCTTTTTCTAGTATTGGGTACCATTACCTACGCTTTTATTGGGAAAAATGCATACTATTTTCAGTATCTTAAGTTGGGGAAAACTCAAGCAGAGAGTCTGGAATTATCCTTTGCACGTGGTCAAGAAAATTTTCCGGCAGGCAATGTTAAAGATAGCCTAATTAATTCTGCGAAGGTTAAGAATACGTGGGCATTAGTGGCTCTCTATTTTACCACTTTCGGTGGTTTTATCGCTTTAACCGCTTGGTTTCCGGTTTACTGGAATCAATTGCATGGTTTTTCGGTGCTTAAGGCCGGATTGTTTACTGCAGTATTTTCGATTATTGCTTCTTTAGTACGCGTATACGGTGGAAAGTTTGCTGACAAGGTTGGGGGCGAGAAGGTTAGCCTTATCTCTTTAGTGCTGGTTCTGTTGGCATCTATCACTCTATCATTCGATCAATCGGTAGTGGTTGGTTTTTCTACTACCTTGCTGCTCGCCATTGGAATGGGAATAAATAATGCAGCTGTTTTTAAGTTAGTTCCTGAATATGTACCCAAGGCAATTGGAGGTGCATCAGGTTGGATTGGTGGCCTTGGAGCGTTTGGTGGTTTTGCGATACCTCCAATTATGGGTGCTATTGCCAGCGCCAATGGAAAAGAGGGATATGCAATGGGATTTCTAGTCTTTGTTGTATTGGCTATCATTAGTATTGCTATCGTTCTGGTTTTAAAAAGGCAGCATCGCCGTATTGTAGCCTAAAGAGTTGAATCTGCTGGTACTACCTATAAATTTACAGTTTAATTTAAAACGTACATCATGAGCCTCTTAGACAAGTTGTTGTATTTCAGCAGTTCGGTAGAAAAAACGGCTGACAACTATGTGGCAATTACCGATGAAAATCGCAGTTGGGAGCGCATGTACCGTAAAAGGTGGCAGCACGATAAGGTGGTTAGGTCAACGCATGGGGTAAACTGCACAGGGTCCTGCTCTTGGAAAATATTTGTAAAAAATGGGCTGGTTACATGGGAAACCCAGCAAACAGACTACCCACGGACACGACCGGGAATGCCTAATCATGAGCCAAGAGGTTGCCCACGTGGTGCAAGCTATTCTTGGTATCTCTATAGCGCAAATAGAGTTAAATATCCGATGATACGCGGTGAGTTGTTTAATGCCTATAAAGAGGCTAAGAACCGTCTTTCTGACCCGGTAAAGGCATGGGAATCCGTAGTTACCGATGTTGTTATTTCCAAAAAATATAAAGCAGCTAGGGGATTGGGCGGTTTTGTTCGTGCCGAATGGGACGAGGTGAACGAGATTATTGCGGTAGCCAATATCTATACAATTAAGAAGTATGGACCGGATAGGGTTGTTGGATTTTCTCCAATTCCGGCTATGTCGATGGTTTCGTATGCAGCGGGAACCCGATACCTGAGTCTGATAGGTGGAACGGTACTTAGCTTTTATGACTTTTATTGCGATCTGCCACCTGCTTCGCCGCAAACATGGGGTGAGCAAACCGACGTTCCTGAAAGTGCCGATTGGTACAATTCCTCCTACCTCATGCTTTGGGGCTCCAACGTTCCGCTTACCCGTACGCCTGATTCTCCTTTTTATACTCAGGTTCGATATAAGGGAACAAAATCGGTTGTGATTGCACCGGATTACAGTGACGCAGTGAAATTTGCTGATTTGTGGATAAAACCGCGCCAGGGTACCGACGCTGCCCTTGGTATGGCAATGGGGCATGTAATACTGAAGGAGTTCTACCTCAATAAAAAGATTCCCTATTTCGAAAGGTATGCTCGTCAGTTTACTGATTTACCATTTTTAGTTAAAATTGAAGAGAAAGATGGTAAATATTTGGGTGGAGCCCTACTTAGAGCCAGCGACATGGAAAATAACCTTGATGCCGGTGATAATGCGGAATGGAAACCAGTCTTAGTTGATGAAGTTAGCGGCAGCTATGTGGTACCAAATGGAACAATAGGTTCAAGGTGGGAGAAGAAGCAGAAGTGGAACCTAGAACTTAAGGATAGTAAAACGGGTGCTGCGATTAGCCCTGTTCTTTCAATAATTGATAATCATGACGCAGTTATTAGTGTTCAATTTCCCTATTTTGGTGGGGAAACATTTAAGCATGAGCATTTCTCTGCATCTGGCCACAAGGATATTTTAGAGCGTAAGATCCCTGTTCGCCGATTGAAAACGAAGGATGGTGAGGTTTACACCTGTACGGTGTTTGATATGATGCTCGCTAATTATGGAATAGATAGGGGATTTGAAGATCCCAATGCAGCAAAAAGTTACGACGACAACCTTCCTTTTACCCCTAAATGGCAAGAACAAATTACGGGTGTTCCATCACAGCATATCATTTCAACGGCCATGCAGTTTGCTGAAAATGCGGCTGCTACAGAGGGCAAATCAATGATTATAATAGGGGCAGGGGTAAACCATTGGTATCATACCGATATGATATACCGCAGCGCAATTAATATGTTGGTATTATGCGGTTGCATAGGACAATCGGGAGGTGGCTGGTCGCATTACGTTGGACAAGAGAAGCTGCGGCCTCAAACTGGATGGCTTCCATTGGCATTCGGACTCGACTGGACTCGACCTCCTCGTCAGATGAATACAACTTCCTTTATGTATTTGCACACCGACCAGTGGCGATACGAGAAGGTAAAGCTAACCGAACTACTATCACCACTTGCGAATAAGCAAGAGTGGGAAAAACTTTCTATTGTCGATTGCAACGTAAGGGCGGAACGAATGGGTTGGCTACCAAGCTCTCCTCAATTGGAACGAAATCCACTACAAATCGCCAGAGAGGCTGAACTGGCAGGTGTTCCACCATCAGAATACGTAGTTTCACAACTTCAAACGGGTAAGTTGGCCTTGGCTTCTGAAGATCCTGACGAACCTGCAAACTACCCAAGGAACTTGTTCGTTTGGCGTTCAAATTTACTTGGTTCGAGTGCCAAAGGAATGGAATACTTTATGAAGCATTTGCTAGGTGCGCAAAATAGCATACAAGGCAAGGATTTAAAAGAGATGGATCAGCCACTACCATTGGAAGTGAAATGGCACGATGATGCACCAGAAGGAAAGCTCGATTTGCTCGTATCCCTAGACTTTCGGATGTCGACTACTGGACTCCATTCTGATATTCTTCTACCTGCCGCTTCTTGGTATGAGAAAAATGATTTGAGTACCAGTGATATGCATCCATTCATTCATCCCTTCTCCAAGGCCGTTGACCCAGTTTGGGAATCAAGAGCCGACTGGGATATTTTTAAAGGCATAGCAGAAAAATTCTCCCAACTCGTCGAAGGTCATCTTGGTAACGAAACTGATGTGGTCTTGCTTCCGCTTCAGCACGATACGCCAATGGAACTTTCTGGTACGACGGATGCTATCGATTGGAAGCGTTCGGGAAAGGAGATAAAGCCAGGTGTTAATTTCTCGAAAATTGTAACGGTAAAACGCAATTACCCATTAACCTTCAAACGATTCACCTCCTTGGGGCCGCTCATGAAAACCATTGGTAACGGTGGAAAGGGTATTGATTGGAACACCGAGGCAGAGTTAACACTATTAGCCCACTTAAACAGCACAGTTTCTGAAGAAGGTGAGACAAAAGGCTTGCCAAGGATTGATACCGATATTCATGCTGCAGAAGTAATCCTCTCGTTGGCACCTGAAACAAATGGTGAGGTGGCGGTAAAAGCTTGGAAAGCGCTAGAGGCAATCACAGGACTACATCACGTTCACCTGGCTCAGTCACGCGCAGATGAGAAAATTCGATATCGGGATTTGCTTTCACAGCCACGAAAAATTATTACTTCTCCCATATGGAGTGGCATAGACTCCGAAACGGTTTCATATAATGCCGGTTATACCAATGTTCACGAACTTATACCGTGGCGTACACTTACCGGCAGGCAGTCACTCTACCAAGATCATCCCTGGATGTTGGCTTTTGGAGAGAATATGGTTACCTACAAACCACCTATCGACACAAAATCAATTGCGGCAGTGCTCAACAAACTTGATGATGGTGAAGAGTATATGGTAATTAACATGATGACCCCGCATAATAAATGGACAATTCACTCCTCGTGGTCCGACAATTTAGTTATGCTAACCCTTGGTAGAGGAGGTCCGGTTGTTTGGATGAGCGAAACCGATGCCAATACAATTAAGCTCAAGGATAACGATTGGGTAGAGGTTTTTAACATTAACGGAGCCACTGTGGCTCGGCTTATTGTATCGCAAAGAATCCCTGTAGGAGCATTGATCATGTATCATAATCAGGAGCGTACGGTGAATATGCCGATAAGCCAACTGACGGGTAACCGAGGAGGTGTTCATAATTCGGTGGAACGGTTATGCTTGAAGCCTACCAACATGATTGGTGGTTATGCCCAGCTGGCATACGGATTTAACTATTACGGGCCTGTAGGTTCCAATCGTGATGAGTTTGTTGTGGTCCGAAAAATGACGAAAGTGGAGTGGAAGGACCAAGAAATTGTTGATTAACCCCATTAAGACTTCAACTATGAAAATTCAGGCTCAGATTGGAATGGTACTTAACCTAGATAAGTGTATCGGCTGTCACACCTGCTCTGTTACCTGTAAAAATGTGTGGACAACACGCAAGGGTGTGGAGTATGCATGGTTTAACAATGTGGAGACAAAGCCAGGTCAAGGTTATCCCACAAGCTGGGAGGATCAGGACAAATGGAAAGGTGGATGGGTGCTTGATAAATCGCGTCTTCGCCCACGTATGGGGAATAAACCCACCATTATGAAGAATATCTTTTCCAATCCATTCCTGCCGCAGATTGATGATTACTATGAACCGTTTACATTCAATTACAATATATTACATTCATCTGCAAGATTCGCGACTCCTCCCTCTGCTAAGCCTCATTCTATGATTACCGGCCTCCCAATGGAAAAGATAGAGAAGGGGCCGAACTGGGAGGACAACTTGGGAGGAACTTTTGAAGAACGTAGCAAAGAGACGAATTTCGACGACCTTGACAAGGAGATGTATGCCAAGTTCGAGAATGTTTTTATGATGTATTTGCCCCGCCTGTGTGAACACTGCCTAAACCCAACATGTGTGGCTGCTTGTCCTTCTGGAGCAATCTATAAGCGCAGTGAGGACGGTATAGTGTTAATAGATCAGGATCGTTGCAGAGGATGGAGGCAATGCGTTAGTGCTTGTCCTTACAAAAAGATCTATTTCAACTGGAAAACTAAACGTTCTGAAAAATGCACCCTCTGTTATCCGAAAATTGAAAACGGGGAACCGACCATCTGCAGCGAAACATGCGTTGGCAGAATTAGATACATAGGCGTTTTGCTTTATGATGCGGATAAGATTAAACAAGCGGCTTCCGCTGTTGAAACTACCGATCTCTATCAGAATCACCTTGATTTATTCCTAGACCCTCATAGTCCGGATGTCATTCGAGAGGCTAAGAGACAGGGGATTCCGGATAACTTTATGGAAGCGGCCCAAAATTCGCCAGTTTACAAAATGGCCATTGATTGGAAAGTGGCATTCCCGTTACATCCTGAATATAGAACGTTACCAATGGTTTGGTATACTCCTCCATTGTCGCCTATTCAAGAGCAGATTGAGAGTGGAAAAATAGGTTCTAATGGCATTATTCCTGATGTGGAAATGCTTCGGATCCCATTGAAATACCTTGCAAATATCTTTACAGCAGGAGATGAAAAACCAATAAAAGAGGCTCTGGTAAAAATGTTGGCCATGCGAGCATTCATGAGAATAAAGACCGTTGAGAATAGAACCGATGATTCAATCTTGCAAGGGACCGGATTAAGTCCTGCCATGGTGGAAGATATGTATCGATACATGGCCATTGCCGATTTTGAGGATCGCTTTGTAATACCCACATCACATAGGGAATATGCTTATGATGCATTTGGAGACAAGGCTGAGTGCGGCTTTACAGATGGAGAAGGCTGTGGTAGCACCGAGAGTCGTTTGAAAAATCTTTTTGGAGGAATGTGAGATGATTAAGACCTATAAAGTAATTTCCCTGCTGCTCACCTATCCTAATCAGGAAATTTATGATCTTTTGACGGAGGTTACTCCGGCACTTAAGGAAGAGCACCTGCTCGATCCTAATGAGATTCTGGGAGTTGAAACCTTCATGGACTTTTTTAGGTCAAAACCACTCAGCTCATGGCAGGAGTTCTATGTTCAGCTGTTTGACTACTCTCGTTCAGTATCACTATACTTATTCGAACATGTGCATGGCGATTCCAAGGACCGTGGACAGGCAATGGTCGATCTTATCGATTCCTACTCTGAGAAGGGGCTTGTTCTCACTCGATCGGAATTACCCGATTATCTACCTGTTTTTCTTGAGTTTTTGGCTTTACAAAACCAATCCAAGGCTAGGGAATACCTCGCTGATATAATTGATATTATTGGGTTCATCTATAAAAAACTGGAAGAGAAAGACAATCCATATAAGTATCTTCTAAGTGCCCTCATTCAACTGTCGGACCAGAAACCAACTCCTGCTAGAATTGAAAAGATGGAGTTGAATATGCCTGAGACTACTATTGATGAAGCTTACCTGGAAAAACCAGTCACCTTTGGTAATGATAGCCCCTGTGTAAACTGTAAATCATAAAGTCATGGATATATTTGTTAACAATTTGTTGTTTACCTATTTGCCGCATATTGCAATGGCCATATTTTGGTTTGGTGTAATTACAAGGATTGTAAAAACATCCCAATCGTTGCAGGCAGAATCGAGCCAGTTCCTCAGCAAAAAGGGACAGCGTTGGGGTGGAAATCTTTTTCATTATGGCATTATCATGGTTTTTGTAGGTCACTTTGTTGGGCTTTTCACACCCGAGAGCCTCTACCATCTCATAATGACAACTGCCACCAAGCGAACTCTTGCGCTTACTTTGGGGGGGATTTTTGGAATCGCTGCGGTTGTAGGAATAACCATTCTTTTTATACGAAGGCGAAGAGATGTGCGACTGAGGATAAATGGAAAACCGCAGGATATTCTTTTGCTTTTATTGCTTCTTTTTGAAATGTTGTTGGGTATTTCATCCATCTTCATCACGGCAACGTCTTCCGTTGAAAACTATGCAGCATTGGGAATTTGGGCACAAAAGGTGGTCACTTTTCAGCCAGACGCCGGAGCTATAATTGCAGGCCATAGCATTATTTATAAGCTGCACATTGTTACCGGCCTCCTAATATTTATGATTTTCCCCTACACCAAGTTAATGCACATGTTTGTGATGCCCATTTCCTATTTTTTAAGATCAAGTTATCAATTGGTAAGAAGTGGGTTTAGACGGCTTTAGTTTTTTCAGCTTCAAGGTTGTTGAAAATGCAGGTGGCTATCTCTTGCTCGCGCTCTTCATGAAGGTGAAAGATAAATACTTCGCCAACGTTCCACTTTCTGATAGCTGCGTTTACCAGACTTGCTCGCACAATCCAAAGTTGAGCGGAATTGTTTTGCGCTAGCTGCTGTGCAATTGAAGGTGCCCAGCCTTTACCTTGAATTTCGAGAGGACCAATTTCGTCAATTACAGTAAGTTGCTGCATTCCTTGCTGGATGGGTTGTTCAATAATTTTTCGACCAAACAGTATTCCTGCTTCTGAGAAATAGAAACGGCCAGATTTTTCATTTTCGCTCACAGGGTTATTGGAGCATAGAAACTCCCTTGTTCCCGATTTAATCTCCTCTAGGTAGTATGTTTTTTCGGAGAGCTCATTATTGATAGCTACGGTTAAAAAACCATTTACCTCCACATTCTTCATCTGTAGTAAGTTAATCACATTTTTAGCAAGAGTGGTTTTACCACCGTTTACCTCGCCACTGATAATAAATACTTTTGTCTTTGTTTCTTCTGCCTCCGTAAAATTATTCAATAGCGACTGTGAGCAGTTCAACATGAGGTATGTAACCTTTTTCAATCCAAAAATACTTTTACTCTCGCTGGCAAATGTTTGTATCAAACTTGGAAGGGCTGAGAAGGCTAATTCCAACGACTGATAGAGGTTTTTCAACCCTCTTTTGTATAGTATATTCTTAATAACGGGGTTCTTAAGCTCTACGCTTATGGCCGAAAACGATGTGAGCAAAACGAGTGCCCTCAATACCATTTTGCAACCAATTATCCAGCCACCTGATTGCAATATTCCCTTAACGGAAAACCCTTGATAAAAGAAACTCGAGAATACAAGAATAAATATGAGCTGTAGCCAAAAGGCTGGTTTCATTAAGAATCTTAAATTATTCTTGTATCGAATGCCAATAATTACAATAAATATAGTTGAAAGAACTGATGAAATAATTATGCTTGAGCTGGCAATTGAATACATAACCCCCAGCAGCATTACAAAAATAAGTGGAAGGATAAGCCACGATTGATTCTTTTTTGAAGTGTGTTGAAACAAATGGCCTTGCGAAGGTTTTTTAATCTGTAGGTTTTGTTGAGTGGAATTATGTTTAATATACTTTCGGCCTGCATAGTAACCCAAGGTGCCTGCAATATAGCCTAGGCTTAAGTAAATTCCTGAAACGATAATTAAAATTTGGGAGGGTGCAACTCCATCAAAGTTAAGGTGTTTGGCGGCAAATAGGTATATGTTTTCCAGTAACTTAACAATGTCCCAACCATAAAGAATAAGTAGCGATATTGCCTTGTGAATCACAACGCTAAATACAGCCAGAGCTCCGCCAATACCATAGCTGAACAAGTTTTTACCAATACCAAGAATGATTAATTCCAGTATTAATGCCTCTGCCATAATTCCAGTCATTGGTCCAATTATGATGGCACTTGGCGAAAGTGATTTCATTAAAGCGCATATAAGCCCCGCGCGCCATATTATTCCGTTGGTTTTCCATACCTGAAAAAAGGCAATAATAAGGTAAACCGCGAAAAAGGATAAGATGCTTCCTGCAAAAGGAATCCTCAAATTGTGAAGCATGCTGCCTAGTACAATTTCTACTACGGCCCACAGGCTTCCAATTACCGAGGCTTTTAACCATTTGTCTGATAGAGGAATATAGGGTATGTGCTTAATCATTATTGGTGTCGTTTATTGAGTTAAGAGCTTCCTTTGTGTTTATATTGGCAAAAAGTTGCTCCGAGTAGAAGGGCATTTTTGATACATCTAGAAATAGCGTAGTCATTGGCATGATGGCGTTAAAAACCTTTAGGCAATTTGTGGCTATTGCTGCTTCAATCAACGGGATAGAATTTTTATGAAAGAAGCTGGCCATGCTCTCTTTTATACCGTTATGAGTTGGCATAACAACCTGATAGTTCTCCCTGTTTTCAAGTATTGCTCTAAATAAGTCAGTATGCAACTCTGGCGAATCACAGCTTATTATCAAATTGTTCAAATTTTTCGAGTGAACTAATCCTGTATGTATTCCTGCCAGTGGGCCACAGTCTTTATGGATATCTTCATAAATAGTTAGCCCAGTAAAGCTAAAGTCGGCAGGGTTATTGGTTATTAAAATTAGCTCATTACACACTGGCCTAAGCACATCAATGGAGTATTCAACTAAGCATTTTCCGTTGTGGCGATACAGTGCCTTATTAGACCCAAACCGCCGACTCTTTCCACCTGCAAGTATTATCCCCGTAACACGTTCCTTCTCCATAATTTAAATAATCCTTTGGTGCCAAGTATTGCACTTTTTCTCTCAATATGTGCCAATATATAGCACAATTGGAGTCGCTAAATGTAGCAAAAATGAGCAAAATCGTTGTGTTCTGACGTTGGTAATAATCTATTTATTGTAATGGAATGAATTGTATTTAGTCTGTTGGAGTGAGTCTGTGATTGTATATAATATGCCTTAATTTCGGTCCTGCAACTCCCCAGCGCATACAGTCGAAAGATACTTGTTCAAATAAAAGCCCGATCAGGTTTAAACCTAGATCGGACGTCTTTTTGGTAACTTGGGTGGAGTAGGTTAGGCTATTTCTTTAACATTGCTTAATTGCGATAGCGTAAAGGGAACCTTAACTTACACTATACTACAATTCCATTTCTTTACCGCATTCCTTAACCGTTTGGTTCATAAACTTCTGTAAAATGCAATAGATATATTTTTAAAAAATCGCTACAGCCCCTTGCTACAAAGCAAAACTGTTGTATATTTGCATCCGCAATCGCAGTCGTGCGGTTGATTCAATGCCCAGGTGGTGAAATTGGTAGACACGCTACTTTGAGGTGGTAGTGCCAGTAATGGTGTGTGAGTTCGAGTCTCGTCCTGGGCACCAAATACAAGAACCCCGTAAGTCAATACTTACGGGGTTTTGTTTTTTTGTCTAACACCGTTTTTCTGTTTTTTTAAAGTTTTGATTTGACCACAATGGTTGGCCATAATTCGAATTTTCTGTAACTTTCGCTTTCTTCCAAAATAGGTTTACGCATGGAATTCATAAATAATCCGGAGTTGCAGCTCGCCTCAGATTACGTGCAGTTTACCGGCCGAAATATTTTTCTCACCGGCCGAGCAGGTACCGGGAAAACCACGTTTTTGCATAATTTAAAATTGCAGACCCTCAAGCGTCTAATTGTTGTGGCACCAACCGGTGTGGCAGCCATTAATGCTGGTGGGGTTACCATACACTCCTTCTTTCAAATGGCCTTTGGCCCACATATTCCTTCTGGTATTGCCGAGGAGAATGACCGTAGTGCATCCGAAAAAGTGGAGGTTAAGCGCTTTAGTCGCGAAAAGATAAATATCATTAAGAGCCTCGATCTTCTGGTCATTGATGAGATTAGTATGGTTAGGGCCGATCTGCTTGACGGGATCGATGAGGTTCTTCGTCGTTTTAGGGATAAAACAAAACCCTTTGGAGGTGTGCAGCTACTTATGATTGGCGATTTGCAGCAGCTGGCTCCAGTGGTAAAGGACGATGAGTGGGGGTTGTTGCAACGCTATTACGATACCGCGTTCTTCTTTAGCAGTATAGCCCTGAAGCGTGTTGGGTATGTATCGGTGGAGCTCAAGCACATTTTCAGGCAAAGCGATCGTCACTTCATCGACATTCTGAATAAGGTGCGGGATAATTGTCTCGATGCCGATGCTACGCATGAACTCAATAAGCGCTACATTCCTGGATTCAACCTTAATAACGATGAAGGGTACATTACCCTTACAACCCATAATCGTCAGGCACAAGAGTTGAATATCCATAAGTTGAATCTGCTTTCCGCTAAGGAGGCTTTCTTTAAAGCCGATGTGAAGGATGAGTTTCCGGAGTATTCTTACCCAACCGACTTTGAGCTACGGCTTAAGGTTGGTGCTCAGGTTATGTTTGTGCGCAACGACAGTTCGCAGGATAAACTTTTCTACAATGGCAAGATTGGACAGGTGGAGGATATTGATGATGAGGTAATTCATGTGAAATGCCCCGGCGATCATGCTACCATACCTGTTGGAAAAACGGAGTGGCAGAACTACCGCTACTCCATCGATGAGCAAACAGCCGAGGTTAAGGAAACTGTGGTAGGAACTTTTACCCAATACCCGCTTAAGCTTGCATGGGCCATAACCATTCATAAGAGCCAAGGTCTTACTTTCGAGAAAGCTGTGGTTGATGCTAATGCTGCCTTTGCGCATGGTCAGGTTTATGTGGCACTCAGCCGTTGCAAAACATTGGAAGGGTTGGTGCTCAGTTCACCCATTTCGGAGCGATGCATTAAGAGTGATATCTCGGTGGCTGCTGTTACACGAGAAATTGAGATGAACCCGCCCAACCAAGATGCACTGGAGGAGTCGAAGCGTTCCTACGAGCAATCCTTGATATCCGATCTTTTCGATTTCCTACCCATATACCGGCGACTGCTCTACCTTTTAAAAGTTGTAAAAGAGCATTCCTCGAGCCTGCATGTGGGAATGGAGGCCACCGTTCATGAAATTTCTGTTAAGGTAAGGGCCGAGGTTGTTGGTGTTTCCGATAAGTTTAATCTGCAAATTAGCCAACTCTTGCAGCAAAAAGGCGAGTATGAGCATAACGACGCCCTTCAGGAACGAATTGTTAAAGCATCGGCTTATTTCTGGGATAAGTGTGCGGCTTTGCTATCCGAACCGTTAGAAATGCTTGCAGTGGAGAGCGATAATAAGGCTGTCAAAAAAACGGTAACTGAAGCCAAAGGAAACTTATTTGAACTGGTTGGACAAAAGCTCTCTTGCCTCGATGCCTGCAAGAAGGGTTTTAGAGTGAATGAATATTTGAATGCCCGAGCGAAAGCTTCACTCACTAAACCAGCGCCAAAGCCCTTTAAGCGCGGTGCAGGCGATTTTAGTCTAGGCGGAGTTAAGCATCCAAAACTTTATTCGGCTATTAGGAGCTGGCGAGACCAACAGGCCGACGAACTGGAACTTCCCGAGTATATGGTTCTTCCCCAAAAAACAATGGTTGAGTTGGTGGCGAAGTTGCCCCAAACATCAGCGGAGTTGAAGGCGATAAAGGGCATGGGAGCAAAGAAAGCAAAGCAGTTTGGAGGCGAATTATTAGAGATTATTAATGCATACTGTGGCGAGTATGGATTGAACAAGGTTGCTGCGGTTTCTCCAAATCTGTTTGCTGCAAAACAGGATGAAGAGGAGCAAGTGGACAAGAAACCAAGCCGTAAAACAAAAATCGCTAAGGGCGATTCGCAGAAGACCACGCTGGTATTAATTAAGGAGGGGTTTACACCGGATCAGGTTGCCGCTGAGCGTAGTCTATCCCTTTCGACTATTCAAGGTCATCTGGCTGAGTTTATTCTTTCGGGCGACTTGGAGGTTTATAAGGTTTTGGAGGAGGAGAAGATACTTCTTGTAGCCGATTATTTTATTTCGAAAGGTATTGATTCTGTTGGCGATGCCAGACGAAACCTAGGCAACTTAGCTACTTTTGGCGAGATAAGAATGGTCTTAGCCCATCTCAAGCGAAACGGGAAGATTTAAGTTGAACGAAATTGTTTTTTCGACATTTGTGCTTTAATCTACTTGCTCACGCAAAAAATCCCCACAGGCAATTGCTGCGGGGATTCTTTGCTTTTGATTCTAGTTGTTCAATTTAAACTTGATTGGGATTGTAAAGCCAACCTTTACTGTTCTTGTTCCTTGCAGCCCGGGAGTCCAATGTTCCCTGCAACTTTTAATTACCCTTAAGGCTTCTTTGTCGAGGATGGGATCAACACCTCTTTTGATCGTTACATTTTCCATATATCCTTCTTTGTTTACCACAAACCCAATGTATACAGTTCCTTCCATATGTTCCTCAATGGCAATATCTGGATACTTTAAGTTCTCGAATACCCAGGCCATAAATGTCTCGGTGCCCCCGTTTCTAAACTTTGGGAATTCGGATGGAACGTAGATGATTATGTCTTCATCAACAGGTTTTTCTGGTTTTGGCTCACTCCAGTATGGGAGTTTAGAAATATCAATTTTTGTATCTTCTCCATCCCAAAGATCCAACTTGTCATCCTGAATTTCCTTTTCGTTGGTAACAATAACAATTTCCGTATTTACATGAGGCAGGGGAGGCGTTTTAGTATTAGCCATTACGGTAATTGGTATATCTATCAGATCTATATCAATCTTGCTATTTCCAGTGTATTCTACCGATTTAAAATCGGGTTGGGAGGACCATTCGAAGGCAGCTAAGCTGGCAGCGATGGTTACTAGTAAACCAAATTGGAAGAACATTCCTTTTTTCGTTTCTAGATTTGCGCGGGTGCTTTTCTTGGATTCCATAATGGTTGTTTTAAAGGTTAAATGTTTCTCTTTTCTTAAATGAGTTCCGTTTATCTATTTTTCCACAAATATTTTGTTTCTTTATTTATTTTATTTTCAGACGAAGGATAAACGCCCATATTATCTGAGAGATAAGTATATTTTCAAGGTGCGTTTGAGAAACAGATATAGTTGGCATCGCTTGGTTAATCGAAATTTAACTTGGGCATCTGAATAAAATGGCGTAATTTCCCTCCCATTAAAAAAACGGTATCCATTGTTTCTACTTTTTAAATCGAAAGGAAAGGGTAATGTTCCCGATTTTTCCAGTCTAACTGACGAGGAGTTGGTAAGGATATTTACCGAACAAGCCAGTGAGCAGGCCATGGAGGAGATCTTCAATCGGTATTCGCACTTGGTGTATGGTGTTTGCCGCAACTTGGTTAAGGATAGTGAAGTGGCGCGGGATCTGGTGCTTACTGTATTCGAGAAGTTACTCCGATCGCTTGCCGAGAGCAATGTTAGAAGCCTAAAGGCATGGGTGTTGGTTGTGGCACGAAACGAATGCTACCTTCACTTCCGTAAGGCTAAGTATAAAATGGTAAGCATCGACGATGAAGCCTACGGTCACACATACTTTCCCGGTTTATCCGACGAGGGCGAAATGGAAAACCATTTGGAAAAGGAAGTGCTGCTCACAAAGATGGTTGATGGGTTGGAAAAACTAAAGATGGAACAGAATATTTGCTTGAACTTACTCTATTTGCAAGGGAAATCGTATCAAGAGATTTGTGAAATAACTGGATTTAGTTTTATGCAGGTCAAGAGCCATGTTCAGAATGGGAAGCGCAACTTGAAGTTAATGTTGGAGGGTGAAACAGATGCATAGCAGCCATAATAATTCTATTTTTTCGCCCTCGGGTTGCATAAACAATGATTCGCTTGTGCTGTATCTAAAGGGCAAAATGAGTAAGGCCAGTGCCGACTTGGTGACTGCGCATGTCGAGCAGTGCGAGTTATGCCAATTGGCCATTGAAGGATTGAAGCCGTTGGCGCAGGAGGGTCAATCTTTGGATAACGACCTTCGCGTAGTGCGAACCACTTTGCGGCAACTGCGGCCAAGTGACTTTCTGCCTGAATCGCGTGGAGTTGGATTCCGATTGGGCGTTCGATCCGTTTCGCTTGTAGTCTCTATTATTCTTGTGGCTATTGTTTTGGTTGTAAGTGGAACATACCTCTTGAATAGAAAGATCAACATTCAAGCAGAGCAGAATAGTGGCATAAGTCATATTCAAACCAAGGAGGAGATGCATTACATCTCTTCAGAAAGTCTCGATCGATCCGCCATCGAAGGTGGAGCATTGCGCCCCAAGTTCAGCCTTACGGATACCACTTTTCAAGAGTATATTAGTGCCAAGTTGATTTATCCGTCCGAACTTGCCTCAAAGCCCATTCCAGGGAGGGTTGTCGTGCGGTTTACTATTGGAAGTGATGGGCAATTGCGCGAGGTGTTTATTGTACGCAGCAGTCATCCCGCTTTCTCGCGCGAAGCAATTAAGGTATTATCCGCATCTCCAAAATGGAGCCCTGGGATGGTGAATGGCATAAATGTAGCCACCCTAATGATGATGGAGTTGAAGTGGGCGAAATAGTTGCCGATTTGAAAATGGCAGATATTGTAATTTGGAGTTAGTGTCTGTAGTCGGGGGACCGAAGTTAATTCAACTTTGAAATAGAAGTTAGTCAGAGTATAATCAGAGAAACTGGACTAAGAACAATTAACATGTTTGTAACCAGTTACCAATGTTTGATACAATACTTTAATTCAGAAAGGAATAGAATCAAATTTGACCTATATCTTACGTAATTCCTTACATCCTAAAAAAAATAGCCCCAGATAATACCCAGTGTGTTGTAAGCTGTGAGAAAGGATTTCGTTATCGCTTTCTGCTCACACTGGGAATAATCCGAGGCCACTAACTTAGAGAGAAGATCTTCTTATTTAAAAAGAATCTCCATTTCAACTCTTCTGTTTTTTTCTCTTCCTTCCGGAGTTTTATTGTCGGCAATTGGCTTGTCTGGTCCATACCATTCGGCGACAACTCTGGAGTCGGCAATGCCTTTCGCTACAAGAAATTTCTTGACAGCGAGGGTTCTTTTCCTCGAAAGGAGGATATTCATGGTGCGGTTACCTTGACTGTCGGTATGTCCGGCAATTTTAAGCATCCATTCCGATTTACTCTTCATCAAGTCGGCAAGATTTGCCAGAGAAGCAAACGATTCAGACTTAATAATATCCTTACCCGATTGGAATTCGAGGTTGGAGAAAGCAGTGTTGAGCACCTCCTGCTCCTCCTTCTTTATCTCAGGGCATCCATGGTTCTCAACTGTTCCCGGGGTTAATGGACACTTATCCTCCTTGTCGATAATACCATCGCCATCGGAGTCGGAGTAGGGGCATCCCTTGTTCTCAATTGGTCCAGCTGCGTTTGGACATGCATCCTCAGCATCCTTAATTCCATCCATGTCGGAGTCGGCCCAAGGGCATCCTTGTAACTCTAATGTTCCTGGTTCCGTTGGGCATCGGTCTTCCTCATCAAACAATCCGTCTCCATCGCTATCGGGGCAACCTTTGTGTAATGAACTACCGGTGGAATCTGGACAAGCATCGTCAATATCGGGAACGCCATCGTAGTCTCTATCTGGACAACCTTTTAGTTCAAATAGTCCCTTTTCAGCTGGACAGCGGTCGAGGTAATCTGGAACTGAATCTAAGTCAGTATCGGGACAGCCGTAGAATTCAGCAGGACCGGCAACTTCTGGACATCTATCTTCTGGATCAACAATTCCATCACCGTCACGATCAGGGCAACCATTAAGAGCTACGCTTCCGGAATCGTTGGGGCATTTATCGTCCTTATCGGTAATACCATCCTTATCGGTATCGGGGCAGCCCTTAAATTCTGCCAAACCAATCATATCGGGGCACTCATCAACTTGGTCGTAAACGCCATCGCCATCACGATCGGGGCAGCCTTTATTGGCTGCGGTTCCTGGCACGTTGGGGCAAAGGTCGTCTTTATCGGGAATGCCGTCTAAATCGGTATCAGGGCAACCTTTAAACTGTTCTAATCCGGGTATGAGGGGACACTCATCCATCTTATCAACTACACCATCTTTGTCCTTATCCTTTGGTTTTCGTCCGAAGGTATAAACCATTCCGGTATGAAATTGGGCATTTTGAGCCGACTTGTAATATGGTATTGCAAGAATATTGTCGGTGGTAGCATAAATTTGCATGGCGCCCAAGTTTAATGATAGGCCAACGCCAACATTGTTGTAACTTCTGTTCATTATGTTGTAAGAAGCCGAAAGACCTAACACGCGGCCAAGCTGTGTGTAGTAAGATACCGACAAGGACGGAACTAGCCTTTTATCAAAGAACTGGCCATGAAAGAGAAGTCCAACAGTATTCTTGTCGTTGATGTTGTAATCGGCACCGGCATAAAACCTTGTGGGAAGGTATGTTTTGTAGGATTGGTTATACACGGTGTCAACTTTAAACTGGTCGCTTAGTGAATCCAATACGGTTTGAAATGCATCACCTAAGTTTTTATCTTTGCTAATAAAATCGTTGATATCTACACCGTTGAAGTTAATTACCTCTCCGGAGCGTTGGCTTTTATAGGTGAGCAGTTGCTTTTTCCAATTGATATAGCCAAGATCGAGAACGCTGGCCGAGAATGAAAACTGGCTGTTTAGCTTGTAGGTGGCACCAAGATCAATTCCAAAGCCATGATTACCGCCTAAAATTAGGTCGCGTGCACTTTGATTGTCTGCACTGTCGATTCCTGCAGTTCTAATCAATATGTCGGAGGTTAATCTAAAACTGAAGTCGTTAGGATCGGTATACATACTTGCCTTTGCACGTGATGTATTCACGTTGGCACGCCCGTTTAAGATCTTAAACCGAAACCCTACAGTTAGCTTATCGTCCACTTCTTGGGCTAGTCCTAGCGCAAACTCATCAAATACCATTGCGTCGAACTTTGGAGCGAAGTTGAGCTCCTTACCAAGGCCAATATTCGCATTGCCTTGCCATGCAAAGTTAATTAGATCCTTAGGATACATAAACCTAAACATGCTTCGCTCACGCGCAGAAAAGGTAATGTAGTAGGTGTCGGCTACCCTAAATCCAAAGGAGAGAAGATCGACATCAAAGTTTGTAAAAAGATAGTTTCTATCGCTAAGCTTACCTAGCAGTTTAGGAATATCAACCTTGAGAGAGTCATCTGGTGTTCTGCTAATTATATTGTTGTAGCTAAATGCATTTGATCCATGAAAATATATGGACGATATAATGGGCAGGCCAACAAAAGAGCGAGCCTGGGGAACCAGAGCAGGGTTTTGATAGATTCGGTAAGGAACCAGCTGCATGTGGTACATGGTAAAGTCTGTTTGAGCGATAGCAGGTGCAGTAAACAAGAGATATGCGACACCTACAAGGCCTGAGATCAAAAACTTTTTCATATGGTATTATGGTTTGTAGGTTAAATTTTCTTTTTAATTTCCGCCTGCGCAGCCAACTTTACCTTCATCTTGTAGGTGTTGTATATCTTGATGTTTGTGTTGCTACTTGCACCGCTGGTATTCAAGAGGCCTCTTACTAAGATTTTTTCAGCTCCTGTGATTTTTGTAATTCTCGCTTTGGAGTAGAGAAAATCGGTAGTCTTTGTTTTGGCATTCGTTAAAGCACCGGTAACAAAATTTACTTCTCCGGCTGGAATAATTATTTGGTCGGTAGGAACTGTAGACGTTACAAGCGAGTCTAACCTATTGAAGTTGCCATCGGTAAATATTACCTGCATTTTAGCCTCTAGAGGAAATTCATTCTCGATAATTGTTCGGAAGAGCAAACTTTCGATCTCATCGATGTTGTCGAACTTAAAGTCGAAGGTATCTTGAATGGCGAAGTTTTCAACGGCGCCATAAAGGGGTAACCCGAATTCAACGTCGATATCGAGCTTGCTGTCGTCGCGGAGGAAGTTTATCGCGGGGATTCCTCCAGGGGCAGTTCCGCCGGGGTTGGTTAAGCTGTAAAAGCTGTATGAGAGGCTACCTGGCTTTAACTCGTTTAGCAGGTCTGATATTTGTTTCCCTGCTGTTACTCCTTCAATTCTTACTTGAGTTACTTTAACCGGTTCTGTATATGTTGGGATTCCTAATGTAAAGTTGCTGGGGATTCCTGGTTTGCCAACAATGTTTACTGGCGTGGATCCGGGCATGTTGCTTTTACCCGTTATTTCAATAAAGTTCATTTTTACGGGTAATCCAATGGAGTTTGTAAAGGTGAAAATAAAATAGGGGTTTACTAAGTAGAATTTACCAATACTGAAGGCGTTGTTGAAGAGGTTGATACTCGTCTTTTTCTGACCATCAATGAGGTGAAATTTTCCTAAATAACCTGATACAGATTCTATACTTTCAGTATTTTGAGTAACACTAATGGTGATTTGCTTACCAGTTAATGGGTTTGAAGGATTATGCTTTAGGACAATTCTAGTACTCATCATGATGGTACTTGGTTTGCCCGGAACTTTTGTGAGGTCAAATTTATAGCCAGATAAGTCGATATTGGTTGTCCCATTACTGATTGGGGTAATTATTTTGTAGATGCCCACATTTGCCTTTTTTGCTTCTGGAACACTAAGCATTACCATTCCACTATTTGTAATGTTTCCGGATATAGCAAAAGATAAGTTTCCTTTTGTATATAGCATAGAATCAATACGAACTGTATCGGCAGGGGTGAGTTTTATTTCAATAGGGATATCAATATCCAAGGAGCCGTTCGCAGCTAATAGGCCAGCTTCTGCGACAGAAATGGTATGGGTGAAACTTTTTGAAAAGGTTGGGATCGTAAAGTTTTCCATTGGTTTGATAGAGAATAATTTATCCTTGTAAACCAATGTAACAAATCCTTGTCCATCAACAGTAAAGTTTGATGAATCACCAGTTTGTTTTATCATGTCCATAATGCTGAGATCCGAGGAAACTAAAGGAACGGCGAGGGTAGGGTTCCACTCAATTTGTTTCAACTTGTCGAAGTCAAAATCCTCACTCTTTATACAGCTGGCTATTGGAATAAGCAGCAGGATGATTAAGAAGCGGCTGAATAATTTAGTTGGGCTCATAGTCTGTTGGTTTAAGGTTCAAATTTAGAGTTTTTTCTCGAAGATTAACTCTGTAATTATTGATCGATATGGTTAATTGAGTTACCTGTATTGTACACCAATATCTGCTTACTCTGAAAGTGCAAAATTGTTATTGTTTGGGCAACTTGGATTCTGGATTATCCTTATGTTTTTTCTTCACTCCTTTTCTAGAAAATCAGCAAGCCACATTTTCGAAGAATGGAGCCCTGCTTTCCAAAGATAAGAACCTCGAGGGGTTCGCCCGTGCACTGAATGTAATCCTCTTTAAATGTTTTGTAAGTCATGGGTTCAAGCTCCCTAGTAGTAATTCGTTTGGTTATTCCCTTTAGCCATTCGGATTGGACTTGTGTACACCGAATGGTTTGAGTGCCACTCTTCCCGGCAAAGGTAATCTCGCCATCTTTCACCTGAATAACATCTCCGCCAAGCCAAATCACCTTCATATAGTCGGTTGGGATAAGTTCAAGACCGCTATCGGTATAGTTTTTAATTAAATTTTTGGCGTGTGTTGGCTGCGGTGTCTTTCCCGAAAACCACTTGGACAAAGGAACATCAAAGCCAAGACCGAGCATATAGTTGTAGTTCGCGGTTCGTAATCCTTCACCAATCATTTCGAGATTATAATCGAGTTTGGCAGAGAATGGAACCTCGTTGTTGGCAAAGACATTTTGGTTGCAAGTTGTGGTTCTTTTGGTGCCAAAATTATCTGGATTAATACCAATAGGACTGTGCTCGGTCATGGCGAACCGATGCCAGAATCCCGACTGCACATTGTTATTTTGAACTAGTTGGCGCACCACCTCCAGTGAATCGATGGTCTCCTGAAGGGTTTCTGTTGGGAAGCCATACATAAGATAGGCGTGCACCATAATCCCAGCTCGGCTGAAGTTTCCGGTTACCTGCGCTGCTTGGCTTAGGGTAACCCCTTTCTTAATCAGTTTTAAGATTCTTTCTGAAGCAACTTCAAGTCCACCTGAAACGGCAATGCAGCCTGCTGCGGCCATTAGTCTGCACAGATCGGCACTGAAGGAAGCCTCAAATCGGATATTTGTCCACCAGCTAACTGCTAGTCCGCGTTGTAGAATCTCTAGCGAAAGTTCCTTCAGCAACTTTGGCGGAGCTGCTTCATCTACAAAATGAAAGCCTTGGCTACCTGTTTGTTTGGCCACCTGCTCCATCTCATCAGCAATTTGGATTGCTGTTTTGGGTTCGAACCGACCAATGTATGGCAGAGAAGTGTCGCAGAATGTGCATTTTGCCCAGTAGCAGCCGTGTGCTAGTACAAGTTTATTCCAGCGCCCATTGCTCCAGAGTTGCTGCATAGGGTTTGGCCCATCGAGTAGCGAGAGGTAGAGGTGGTGCGGCAAACCGTTAAAGTCGGGGCAGGGCATCTCACTAAAATGTGCGTTATCTTCCTTTATTTCGGGTGTGAAGGTTAACTTACCTGCCTCCAAATACCAAGTAGATTGTAACTTTGCAATTTCCGATTTGTCGATATGCCTCTGGGCAATTGCATGAATGGCGGATAGACCATCATCAAGAATAATATAATCGGTGAAGTTGAAAATTCTTGTATCTGAAAGGTTGCGCAACTCGGTGGTTGGGTAACCGCCTCCAATTAGCGTTGTAATGTGCGGAAACTCTCGCTTGATGAGTTGGCATCCGCGTAGGGCGGCCAATAAATTGCCTGGAAAAGGAACCGTAAAACCAACAACGGTTGGGTTGGCTTCTTCCACCTTAATTTGGAGTAGGCTCTCCATTATTGCCATTACCGGATCGGCGGGGGCTTGCAGCTGCTCAAGCAGCTTATCGAAGGTGGGTGAGTAGAGCGATAGCTTTTCGGCGTAGCGAATCAGTTCAAAGTTGGGGCTGGTAGTCTCCTGAATAAATGTGCAGAGATCTTCTAGAAATAGGGTAGCAATATGCTGCGCCTTTTCCTGTACACCATGCGCACCAAAGGCCCATTCGAGATCGGTTATGGCTTTAAACCGATTGGCTTCTGGGAGGTATTGCCGTGAGGCAATTCTATGGGCCAACTCTGGATTTTTCCCCTGCAAAAACTGAACTATAATTGGCGCAAACTTTATGTAGGCTTCTCGCTGGATGTAGATTTGACGTAGGTGCTGCTCGCTTATCTTTTCAAATACGATTCCACTAAATAGTTGCTCTAAAGAGTCAGAAGCGAGGAGTTCAACAAATGTTTCAATTCCAAGATCAGCATGATCAACACGATAACCCTTGTCAACTAAGAAGCCCTTTAGGTATGCCGTGGCAGGATAAGGCGTGTTCAACTGCAGGAGTGGCGGCGTAATTAGGAGTATGTCGCAGGATGTGTTCATGCAGCAAAGATAGGCAGCCAATTTGAAGATGTGTCATTTGTAGTTTCGAAAGTTCAGGATGAGTGTTGCCTTCTGAAAAAAATGGTTGATGATCACACGCCTAGAGTTGGTTTTACATTACCTTTACCATCTAATTCGAGGACAATGTTTATTTGGTTTACACGATATGGAATAGTTTATAAGCCTACTTCGGTAATAGGCTGGACCATTGTAACCATTATGGTTGGTTATGTCCTTTTTTCAATGTTCTTTCTTTTTCTAAAAGAACCAGTAACGCAGGCATCTGTTGATTCGCTTTTTCGCATTCTTCCGGTGGTAGTTGGCTACTGGTTTTTAGCACGAATCACCAGTCCCGATGCCCAGAATTCATCGCGCAGCAAAAACGGTCGTATCCACGATAGCCATGGATTTATGAAATTCTAGAAGGCTGTTCGATTTTCTGGTTCAAAAATATATCTCCGCCGAAATGCTCGACCGCGGAAATCCTTTGCTCTTTATAATTTTTACTACATCCGAAATCATCTTGCTATTCCCACAAAGGTAGAAATGCGTTTCGGGTTCAAATACGGTTTCTTCTAGATATTTTGTTACTCTACCTGCATAGCTACCCGAACCATCTCTTGAGGTGCATAGAGTATATCTTTCTGGGTCAAAATCGTTACGAGCATAAGCCTCCGAAGCGTTAATAACTCCATGTATAAGGTGGTAGTTTAGGGATGGATTGCTCTTTACCATGCTACGAAAAGGGGCAATGCCTGTTCCGCTAGCTATGAATATGTGCTTGTGTGTTGTCTCTTTGTCTTTTGCAATGCCAAACTTGCCGTAGGGGCCATTTATGTCGAGCTGTTGGCCAACCCTTACTTTTCTGAGCCGAGGTGTAAAGTATCCCGACTTTATCTCTTTCACAAGAAATTCCAAATAGTTTTCGCTTTCTCCGCTATATATGGAATACTCCCTATAGTTGCTCTCTCCTTTAATACCTACCGATATGTGTTGTCCTGCTCTAAAAACCATCTCTTTTCGAGGAACACGAACAATAAAGGTGTGATCGGTAATGCTTGTAATGGATTGTACGGTGAAATATTGGGTTTCTATCTTCAGTTCCATATGATGTAGATTAACGTGAATCTTGTTAGCCACAAACAGCAAAGGAATAATGGTTGTTCAACAGCAAGGCATTTTTGTGCCGTTAATTTTCCCAGAATTAGCTTATAACTCTACTTCTGCTACAACAAAAAAAGGAGACCTAAGCCTCCTTTCATGTTTCTCGTGGTAAGTTTTACAAGAAAGTATCTAATATCCTGCTGCCTGTCCATCTTTTCGCGATTCCGAAGCACCAAAGTAAACCTTGTTAGTGGCATCCCACATTATGGCTTGATAGCCACCGTATGGTCCCACTTCAAATGTTACTTTATGTCCCATTTGCATCAGCCCGCGAATTGTTTCGTATGGAAATCCACTCTCCACGTTTACCTCTCCACCGTTGGTCATTTTCTCGCCTGTGGGTTCGGATGAGCCATCGTGGTGTATACGTGGGGCATCGCCCGCCTCTTGCAGGTTCATGCCAAAATCGATTAGGTTTACGACAATTTGCACATGTCCTTGTGGCTGCATGGCACCACCCATCACTCCAAAGCTTACGTAAGGCTTTCCATCCTTGGTAATAAACGATGGAATAATGGTATGGAATGGACGTTTCCCTGGGGCGTAGCAGTTGGCATGACCTTCCTCAAGGGTAAACATTTCGCCTCTATCTTGAAGCACAAAGCCGAGTCCGGTTGGAGTCATTCCCGAACCCATACCGCGGTAGTTGCTCTGGATAAGCGAAACCATATTTCCTTCAGAATCGGCTACCGTTAGGTAAATAGTATTATCGGTTCTCGGATCGCCTGCATCTAAGCGGCGGGTTGCACGCTCGGGGTTTAGTAGTGCGCGTCGTTTTGCCGCATATTCTTTCGATATTAGCTGCTTTACAGGAACATCAGCAAAAGCCTGATCGGCATAGAATTTCGCACGATCTTCAAATGCAATCTTCTTTGCTTCAATAAGCGTGTGCAGGTATTGTGTCGACCCAAATCCCATACCTTTTATATCGTATCCCTCAAGAATGTTGAGGATTTGAAGCGCGGCAATACCTTGTCCGTTGGGTGGCAATTCCCACACATCGTAACCACGGTAGTTGGTAGAAACCGGTTCAACCCACTCCGATTGGTGGGTGGCTAAATCGTTGTATGAAAGAAATCCGCCATTCTCCTTCATATACTTTTCAATGGCGCGGGCAATGTCTCCT
Organism: Williamwhitmania taraxaci; assembly: GCF_900096565.1. NCBI lineage: Bacteria > Pseudomonadati > Bacteroidota > Bacteroidia > Bacteroidales > Williamwhitmaniaceae > Williamwhitmania > Williamwhitmania taraxaci. The sequence goes on along the minus strand of NZ_FMYP01000027.1, from coordinate 11,980 downwards.
TTATAGAATGCATCGCGGCCACCTTTTGCAATTTTCTCTAGCGTATTTGCTAAAAACGGGTTTTTGAAAACCTCACCCTTTGCTGGCATCTTTCCGTTGGGCATATAGGTCTCCTTAAAACCGGGAAACTTTCCAAGGGAGTTGCCTGAACGCTGCATGTAATAGGCAATTACTTCGGTTACTGGAAACCCTTCGCGCGCGTAGCTTATGGTTGGTGCTAGTATCTGATCCATTGGTAGCTTACCAAACTTAGCATGTAGCTCAAACCATCCATCCACGCATCCGGGAACCGAAACTGGAAGTGGTCCAAGTGCAGGAATATGAGTAATACCGTTCTTTTTTAAATACTCCAACGTGAGCGATTTTGGTGAGCGCCCGCTACCGTTTAAGCCATAGAGTTTTTGTGTTTTTGCATCCCACACTATGGCAAAAATATCTCCGCCAATTCCCGCTCCAGTTGGCTCGGTAAGTCCAAGCATGGCATCGGCAGCAATGGCTGCATCAATGGCCGAACCACCTTTCTTTAGTATATCTAGGGCAACTTGAGTAGCCAACGGTTGGCTTGTTGCAGCCATTCCATGCGTGGCAATTATTTCCGATCGGGTGGCAAAGTTATGCCCAGTAATGCGATCCTGACCATGGGCAATGGATGCTGACATAAGCAAGGTAATTAGTAGGTTTATGGGTTTCATATGGCATAGTGTGTAAATAAAAGGTTAGAGCCAGTATGCAATAAAGGGTTTAATGCTATTTGAACTTGATTACAAGATAGTTTAACGCATAGTTATCTTCCTGCCGTAGTCCAAGTTGCTCATGAACACTATGCTGTTTGATGCATTCAAAAGCGTTTTAAGTTCTATACTAAAGATACAATCCTACGGTTGCTTTGGCGTATCTAAATTCAATAGTCCTTTCTTTGCCTCGTTTCGCCAGCCGGCTTGTGTTATATCTTCAACAATACATATCTTGATATCGGCCAGCTTTTCGTCGTCCACAAAAATAATTAAGGCCTGTGCTTCGGGTTCGGTTTCAACCTCCATCCACAGGCCAATCTTGGTTACTTCAGGCTTTGTGTTTACAAAGAACACCAGTAAATCGGCTTGCTCAGGAGTATCTACGTTAAACACCTTCACCTTAGCTTGTTCTACCGTCTCTGTCTCAAAAAACAACTGCGCCTTGCCGGTAAAAGGAACAAGGGAGAGCAGGAGTCCTAAGAGTAGAAGAATTCGAGCCATGAGCGTTTGTTAAAACCGATTTAAAATAGCAAACAAAGATTAACGAGCGATTTGTTGTAAGCTCAAATCACAATATATAACATATTTGCTATTTGTGTGGTGCACCTTACACCTTATACATTATCCTTTCGTGTCAAAAATACTAAACCAATAGATGTAAGGAGAATTAATATACTTAGGTAATCGAGCGAGGAGTTAATATTCATAAATATTGAGTATCCACCCACTAAGCATAGCAAAAATGCTCCTGCTCTTGCTAGGCCTCCCTGCTTGTAAAATCCTCCAATGAAAATCAGAAGTGCTGAGGCAATAAAAAATAGTGATACATAAAACGAAATACTGCTGAAATTCATACCTCTAAGTGGTTGAAGATACCGTAACACAACAAAGAGTAGAATTGAAGAACGCAGTAGCCACCATGCTACTGATGCGAATTTATGTAGGAATTTCATAGTTTTTGAATTAGTGAAGCGTATAACTTTTAGTGCTAACAGGAATTTGATTCCAAGCAAATATAGTAATTTGAAAATTGTTATTGATAAGGTTCAGCTAATTGAGCAGATGCTACTTTGCTTACCTGCTCTAAACCAAAAGCAACCCGAGCCATGTCGGGTTGCTTTCTGCTCTGCACAGCGTTGTAGTGTGGCTGGGCGAGCGTATCTGGCAACATTTGCCTACTGTGGTTGTGTTTGTTAGAATAGCTACGTTAAACCAACCTTGTTGTAAACTTCTTTGATACTAGTTGAATATACAGCCAACGGTTTTTCCCGCAAGTTGTAGCGCGAGCTCATAACCTCACCGTAAGCTCCCGCCGATAGAATAGTGAGTAAATCACCTCTTACGGTTTCGGGCAGCTGAATGTCGTGTGCAAAGCAATCGGTTGTTTCGCATATGGGGCCAACAACATCGTAATACTCAGGCGTAGAGTGTGAGCTAATATTTACAATCTTGTGCACCGCATTGTATAGCGCTGGCCGAATTAAATCGTTCATCCCTGCATCCACAACAACAAACTTCTTCAATTCATCACCTTTCACGTAAAGCACCTTGGTAACAAGACATCCGCACTGGGCTACAACTGACCGCCCCAACTCAAAGTGAACGCGTTGCCCCATAGGTAACTTTAAGTTACTATGAAAGGTCGAGAAATACTCCTCAAAGTTTGGTATTGGCTGCTCTTCGGGGTTGGTGTAGTTTACTCCAAGTCCTCCGCCTACGTTGAGGTAAGGCATTGGGATATTTGCAAAGAACTGCGCTTGTAGTTCGTTAATGCGGTGCGCCAGCTGTTCAAACACCTCCATATTGGTAATTTGTGACCCAATATGAAAGTGAAAGCCAATTAACCGCAAGTTGTTGAGGCTGGGAATCAGTCCTAGGGCTTGGTCTAGCTCGGTAGGAGAGAGTCCAAACTTATTGCCCCGCGTTCCGGTGGTGATATGAGCGTGTGTATTCGCCGAAACGTCTGGGTTTATCCTCAAGGCAACCAATGCGCGCTTTCCCTGAATACCTGCAATACGATTGATAACCTCCAGCTCTTGCACCGATTCGCAGTGAAAGCAAAAAATGTTCTTACGTAAGGCATAATCAATCTCCTGGTCACTCTTGCCAACTCCCGCAAATACGATATCGCGCGGGCTAAACCCCGCCGAAAGAGCTGCTTTTACTTCATTGCCGCTCACGCAATCGGCTCCGAAGCCATAGCTTGCAATGGTTTTTAGAATGCGCTCGTTTGCGTTGGCTTTCACAGCGTAGTGTATCACATAGTTTCTGCTATCGGCTGCATGCTTTACGGCCGCTAACGTGGTTTGCAGCAACTCCATATTGTAGAAGTAGAACGGTGTTTGGTTCTCATGCAGCAGTGAAATATATTTCGATGAAATCATTTTGAACAGGATTAGCTTTAGTTACATTGTAATTCATAGCCTTCCACACTTTCCGAAGGTTGTGGTTGGGTTACATTAAGCGCCAGTTGAATAGCTTGAAGCGTAGCAATTTTCTCTTCTTGCCTAACCAGCAACGAAATGTTGTGGCTGCTTCCTCCGTAGGAAATCATTCTAAGGGGAATATCGCGTAAGGCATTAAAGATTTGAACTGCAACACCTGGCTTTTCGGCCACAAAATCGCCCACAATACAAATGATAGTTTGGTTCATATCGGCCTCCACTGTAGAGAACTTTTCCAGCTCTCTTACAATATCAGCAAGCCTTTCGGCATTGTCGATAGTGAGCGAAACAGCTACTTCGGAAGTAGTAATCATATCTACCGGAGTTTTATAGGTGTCGAAGATATCGAACACTTTCTTGAGAAAACCGTGCGCCATTAGCATTCTGGATGAGCGAATCTTTATGGCGGTAATGGCATCCTTTGCTGCTACTGCCTTAATATTTACAGCCGAATAGGTCGCGTTTATTAACGTGCCGGGGTTGGATGGCTCTAAGGTGTTTTTCAGTAAAACAGGAATGTTCTTAATTCGACATGGATGAATGGTGGCAGGGTGAAGAATCTTTGCGCCAAAGTATGCCAGCTCAGCAGCCTCGTCGAACGATAGCTGGCGGATAGGTCGGGTGTTCGATACAAACCGAGGGTCGTTGTTATGAAACCCATCTATATCGGTCCATATTTGCACCTCTTGGGCATCAATAGCGTTCCCAATAATGGCGGCAGTGTAATCGCTTCCACCGCGATTCAGGTTGTCTATCTCGCCATCGGCATTACGGCAAATAAATCCTTGTGTAATGAAGATTCCTTGGCTTGCCGAAGCTTGAATTTCCCAATTTAACTTCTCGGCAATGCGGTGCATAATTGGCTCACCATCCTTATCAATGCGCATAAAATCAACGGCATTCAGCAGTGTTGATGCAATTCCCTGTTCTTGAAGCAAGAGATAAAATAGGTTGGTCGAAAGTATCTCGCCATAGGCAAGCAGCTGCCGCTCCTCCTTTACCCCAACGCTCAGGGTGAGAATGTTCTCTATCTCGGTAAATATGCCCTTAGTGAATCCATTGGCCTTAACTCTTGTTTCTGCCGATTCATATAGCTCCTGAGTCACCAACGAGTAGTTGTAACGCATTCGTTTGACAAGTTCTGTGGCTTTGCTGCCCTTGCCACCTGCGGCAATGTTGGCAATTTCTACTAAAGCGTTGGTGGTTCCGGCCATTGCCGAAAGAACTACCATCACAGGCTTGTCACTAGGAATAAGGGTAATAAGCGTGCGAATGCGCTCCGCTGTGCCTACCGATGTTCCTCCGAATTTTAAAACTCTCATGGTGTTACGAATTAAAGAAAACAAAAAAGGCCTACAGTTTCCTGTAGGCCTTACTCTATATAGTGCTTTGAATATGTCACATCAACTCAATACACCGTGCCTACAGTTTTTCTCGCGTTTCATCCACATGTACATGGCTTTAGTCATCATGCGTTTGGTTTGCATAATGGCCTGCATTGTGGTGCGCTTATTCTGTAGTTGGTGCATCTTTTGCTTTTTTTGCAATGCAATAATAGTGTTTTTTTTATTCGTAGAGATATCTTCGAAAATATATTTTTCTGTAACCAATTCTCCTTGAATAGCTTTTTCCTTATGGATATTGATAAAAAGCCATTAGTTTTGCCACAAAAAAAATATGGACGGAACGAAACGATCAAACATAAAACCGGGAATACTGGTGAATATCGTGCTCAAGAAGGATCAGCGAAGCGGGGAGCTCACCGAAGGCGTAGTGGAGAAAATACTTACCAGCTCACCTACACATTCGCGTGGAATTAAGGTGCGCCTCGAAAGTGGAGAGGTTGGACGGGTTCAGGAGATACTGGAGGAGGAGTAAGGCTTAAACGAATTTTTGTGTAAGCAATTGGCACAACAATAAATGAAACACTGAGCCACCGAGTGCACCTACAACATGCCAGCATATTGATTCTCGGCAGCACTATGTAGTGACATGCTATAGCATATAAGCCAACGCCATTCGGCGAAAATTCAGTGCTAGTATATTTCAATTCTTAGCTAAGCTCTAGTAATTGCAGCATTTTACACTTTACTTCGGTTTATTCATAATTGATGGTTCATAGGCCAGCGCTGCGCACCATTATTCTAAAGTATTTTCCTTTTTTATACAAATTAAGGGCAGCCAAATGAACTTCCTGAAGGAAAGCAACTCCATCACTTCTAAACCCTAGGGGTGGATTTATGTAAAATGCCTTGCATGTTGCAGCCGGATTGCCATAGCCTGCGCAGCCGGGGCCCCTTAGGTCGAAGGGAGCGTAAAAACGGTGGCTGTTCGAGCGCAGCGAGCTCCGCCGTTTTAGCTCGCAAGGCCGTAAAGGGTCGGCGAGCAGGCAAGGCTTGATCTTTTGTTTCTTTTCCATCAAGGGAAAAGAAAAAGGAGAAATGCCGCGTAGCGGCGATCAATCTTTTTGTCCGCGAATCAAACTTGTTTTACTGTTTATATTAGAACTTAGCCCAATTCTTCTGTTTTCCTTTTTCCGTATTGCTTGCAGCCTTCATTGCCAAAGCAAATGCAGCAAATGGGAGCGCACTGGCTATATATGCCAAATCAATTCCGTTGCCAAATACTGCAAAGTTCCAGCTATCCTCCAGCGAGTTTTCAACTAAGTATACGAGCATCATTACTCCAAGCGAAAGGGCAATCCCTGTAAAAACGCTGAGTAACCTCTTCGCATAAAGGGAGGCCACCATCGCTAGGGTTAAGCCTAAGATTACCAGCCATAGGTCCATCTTGTTGGTTTGGAGAATAAATGGGTTATGCTTGAGAAAGGCCAGATGTTGAAAATCCCAAAGAATAAAGGGTAGGAAGGATAACCCAAAAACGCCAAGTGCCAGCATCGAAATGGTAAATATTCTTTTCATATCGTTTCGAAGCTGCCACGCATCGGAAAAGAGAAATACGATCAGCGGAATTGCTATCAAAAGCCGAGTAGAAAAGATAAGCCCAACCAGAACTGCAACCGTGTAGGGTGCATTTGTCAGATTAATCTCTTTATAGTGAAGGAAAAGAATTAATATAAGGGCCAGCATCATATTGCTCATGAAATCGCTGCGAACGGCTAACTCATACCAAAAGGCAGGCGACGCCATCATCAGCAGGCAGAACAGCAGCGCGATTTTAACATTCTTGGTTAGCGTACCAATTGCAATCACAGTGCCCACAAAAAAGAAGATTTGGGAGTAGCCCACATCCCCCAGAAAATAGGCGGGTATATGGAGTGCAATCCAGACTGGAAAGGGCGAGGCATACTGACCACAATGTGTAACGGCATCGTAGGGGAACTTTCCATCGAACATTAGCGCCAGAAAGTTGTGGATTGCCGACCAGCGATCAACCTTTACTTGGTAGGGATCTATCTTATGTAGTAGAAATAATCCCAAACCGATAAAGACCATAAGCACACCTCCCAGTAATACCTTTCCCATTCGAGCGGAATAGGGGAGACGAGGCAAAACCTTACCGAGAAAGGCTAGGAGTATTCCAGAAATGAGCATATAGGCCATTCCTATCATATAGGAGTTAATAGGGGTTACCCCTTCGGCGTACTTTATAAGAAAGAGTCCATTGATGGACAAAAAAAGAAACCCAACTATTCGATTGATGCTCTTCGCGCTCATGATTTAATCTCTATTTAAACACAAAGATTACGCTTTTTCTGCAACATCAACAAATAGGCAACATAGTTGGATAGGAAATCATGACAATGATGCCTGTGTTAATTTACCACAGACGTATAGCCCAACTATTACCTTTCACCTTTCACTTTTTTGTAACAGACTGAACCGTAATGCCAATATGCTTTTGTTGAAAAAAAATTGTAGTATATGCATTGAAATAATAATTAATATTTACTTTTGCACCCCCAATTATTAGTGAAGTACGCGAGCAAAACGCTTTTACATCCAATGCTCTAGCCTTTTTATCAGACGGCTTCGTTATAAATAGAAAAAGAATAGTGACTGCAAAAGATTTTACCACAGGTGGCATTGTTCGCCAAATTGTAATGCTCGCCCTACCCATTATGGGAACGGCCTTCATTCAAATGGCTTATAATATGACCGACATGATCTGGATTGGTCACGTTGGTAGTCAAGCCGCAGCAGCGGTTGGAGCAGCAGGATTCTTTTTGTGGTTGGGAAACTCCTTAGTCTATACCACAAAAGTAGGTGCCGAAGTTGGTATCTCTCAAAGCCTTGGAGCAAAGGATAATCAACGAGCATCATTCTTTGCTTCCCATGCAATGGTTATCGCAATAGTTGTATCCATTATTTACGGTGTTTTACTTCTTGTATTTAGCAAGCAACTGATAGGATTCTTTGGGTTTAAGGATGCGGCTGTTGTGGCCAAGGGTATTTCGTATCTGCAGATTATTGCAATGGGAATGCTCTTTACCTTCCTCAACTCCACCTTTTCCGGAATATACAATGGAACGGGTAAATCAAGAATACCCTTCTACGCGAATGCAATTGGATTGGCAGTAAATATCCTACTCGATCCTGTCCTTATATATGGTATGGGACCGTTTCCTCGGTTGGAAGTAGCCGGAGCCGCCATTGCCACCGTTATATCGCAGGCCATTGTAACGCTCATCTTTGTCATCAACCTATCCGATACAAAATCGCCATTCCCTTTCATATTTAAGAAGTTTGCACTGTTAAAAGATGTAACAAAGCAGGTGTTTAAGGTAGGATTGCCCGTTACCCTTCAGAGTGGGTTGTTTGCCATCTTTGCAATGAACATTGCCCGCATCGTTACCCAATTTGGCGATTTAGCCGTTGCCGTGCAAAGCGTGGGAGCGCAAATCGAAGCCATCTCATGGATGACTGCAAGTGGTTTTGCCACTGCACTGGCCAGCTTTATTGGCCAAAACTATGGTGCAAATCAATTTGGTCGAATCCGTCAGGCTTACTACACCACCCTTGGCATCACCATGATCTTTGGTGTATTCACTACCGTAGCTTTTGTATTCTTTGGCGAAACCATCTTCGGCTGGTTTATCCCCGAACCCGAAGCTATGCGCGAAGGGGGTATCTATCTGCAAATACTTGGAGCTTCTCAGCTCTTTATGATACTCGAAATTATTACTGCCGGCGCGTTCAATGGAACCGGCAAAACAATGCCGCCATCCATTGTGGGTATTGTGTTTACCGGGCTTCGAGTTCCTGCTGCCATTGCGCTTACGGCTACCATTGGTTTGGCTGGCGCGTGGTGGAGCATCAGCGCCTCCAGCATGATAAAGGGTGTTGTGCTGTTTGTTTGGTTTGCCTTCTTTTTGTTGAGGCTACCCATCGAACGCCAGAAGCTCACCCTACCACAAAAATTGTTTTTTCAGTTCCTTCCAAACCGTATGCGGCAGTCGGATATTGAAGGAACCATCGAATAGCGAATTGTAATTTAGGTTTAGATAGTTTTTTAGGTTTAGTGTTTTTTATTAGGTTTAGTGTTAGGTGTTAGGTGAAAATGCCCGAGGGATTCGTTCTTCGGGCGTTTTTTTTGAATAAACACTTAACGTATACCCTACAATACTATCCCATAGCAGTTATTATCCCAGAGGGATTAAATACGAATAGCCCCACATGAAATGTGGGGTTGTTGGTAACACTCTTGCTACTACCACGGCGTGGTTGAATAGTAACGCTGTGGACAGAATACATCCATTAGCCATCATTCTATTCCCTAAATTCTTCCCTATCTTAGCAACCCAAACAATATCGGAACCTGTATGAACGAAGTCGTATACAAATGCCGCAGCTGCGGATGGGAGGGAGCCGCCCACCTGCTCGAAACCGATACCGTAGAAACCTGCATGGGTTCCGATGTGGTAGAGACTTGCCCCAAATGCGGTAGCCCCGATATTCGTGCTGTAAGCAAGTAACATTTCCTTTACAAAAGAATGTATACTTGTAAAGAAATACGTAAATACTTTACATAATGAAATGCAAGAAGTGGGTTTTGACTGAACTCCCTTTAAAGTTTGACCTAGAGACAAAAATCGTATTAAAGAAACTCCCCTCTCCACCCACCTCGCTCGTGCCCTATATGCATTGCCATTTCCGTGCTATTGGGGCCGGGAATTAGGTTGGTGGCACCAACTAAATCGAGGAAATGCTGCTCATCCAACCATTTCCGCTTGCTCACCACCTCCTCGCGCATCATAGCCACGTGGGCGGCCGGTCCGCCGAAGCCAATAACGCCTAGCTTTAAAAATAGCTGTGCAACCTCCTTTAGGTTTCGCCTGCTCATTAACGCACAAATTATTACACATACCGATTAACGCAGAATAGGTTTAATTGTTGATTTCGCTTACCCACCACCCATTTGCTGGCGGCAGACACCCACTTGCGTTATATACAGGAGTTGCTAGGGCACAAGAGCAGCAAAACCACGGAAATATACACGCATGTAAGCACAATAGGCCTGAAAAAAATTCGCTCACCTTTTGATGACTTGTGATAAAGATTTTTATATTTGTATATTGTGTAGGTTTTTCACACAATACATACCAATAGGGCATGTATTGTGTGATTTTATCACACATATAAACGAGTTAGCAGCAAGGCTTACCACGACACACAACCGACAACACGACATTAATAACATAACACTAAAATAAAATAAAATGGCAAGTATTAAAATTAAAGACTTTTTCAACGGACGTTTTTTTGAAATCCCAAAATACCAACGAGGATATGCGTGGGAAGTTCAAAATATTAGAGACCTTTTTGACGACATTATAGAATCAATAGAATCTAACTCCAATCATTACATCGGGACAATAGTTTTATCAAAATCCGAAGACGATGATGAAAAACTTTATGTGGTTGACGGACAACAAAGAACTACCACGACAACTTTAATAATTAGTGCCTTAATCAAGAAACTATCTGATAAGGACGCAGCTTATTACGAACGTTTTTATTTAAAGGAAGATAACAGATATAGAATAACACCATTAAACAGAGACCGACAATTTTTCATTGATTTACTTGAAGGGAAAGTTGGCGAACCTCAAAATAAAAGTCAAAGATTTTTGAAAGACGCAATTGAAGAAATAAACTTTAAGGTTGACCAAATAGACGACAAATTGAAGTTTTTAAAATCAGTAGAAAAACTTGAGGTTATGGAGTTTGTCGAGAATTCAGAAGGCGATGCAATTAGGATTTTCCAAACAGTTAACGACAGAGGAAAACCGCTTTCAAATATGGAGAAAGCAAAAAGCCTTTTAATCTATTTTTCAAATCGCTACTTAGACAAGACACTTGACAATACTATCAATGACCATTTCAGTGACATTTTTGAAATTTATGACGACATAAAGCATCTTGGCGAAGAGTTAGGAATTAACCTAATTAAAAACAGAGATTTCAATGAGGACAATTTGATGCGATACCATTTTGTAACATACAGTAATGAAAATTACGACCCAACAGCAAACTATGTTCTTCAATATTTAAAAAACCAATTAACAAAACATAGAACTGATGGTAATTATACTGAAATTGAAAATTTTATCAATTCTTATATTACAAGTTTAAAAGAGTTTTTTCAAAACTGCAATAACGTAATTGAACGTGCTAAGACAGAACCGAAATACTTTAAGCTATTCGTTGTCCTTAACTTGTCAGCTACACTTTACCCATTAATAATAAAATTAGAAAAACTTAAATTGCTTGACCAAGGACTTTCAGTAAAAGGAAGAGAGAAATTTAACTTCTTTGATTTGGTTGAACTTATTGAAGTTAGAGTTTACAAAACAAGAGGAACAGACCCTAAAGCAGATATATCAAGACTTGTTTTTGACATTGACAATAAAAAGGCAGACGACATTGAAAATTCACTTGTATGGTTTAATAACAGATGGATGCCGAAGGAGGAATTTCAATCAAACTTGTCCAGAGGAATTTATGGCAATCGTGCATTAAACCATATATTCATTACTTACTGCGAACATCTTAATAGCAAAGAATTTGACATTAAGGAAATGAAAGAATTAGTAAGTAAGTCACCAAACATAGAGCATATACTTTCTCAAACTCCAACCTTTGAACCAAGTGCTTTGGGCTTTGACAATAAAGAAGATTTCATAGACTATGAGCATAATATCGGAAACTTAACTGTCTTAGAAAAAGGACTAAATTCAAGTGTTCAAAATAAAAACACCATTGACAAAATTGAAGGTTACGGAAAAAGTTTATTTTCTATGACAAAAAAATTGGGTTCATCAATTGACACAAGTAAAGGATTTAATAAAGTTGATTTAAAAGCACGGACAAAAGTTCTTGCAGACTATTGTTCTGAACGTTGGTGGAGCGACAGAGCTGAAGAAAGCCCTGAAACGATTGTGACAGTTGACGAAGAAATTGAATCAGTAAATGAATAAGTCGACAGACAAAAGCCCAGCTGCTAATCGAGTAGGTTGCCCCGCCAGCTAAGCCGACGGGGAGAACCTCTCACACCACTGTACGTACGGGTCTCGTATACAGCGGTTCATTAAGATGTGGCGCAATTTTCTCGTAATGTGTAAGCATAGCCTCATACCCCCTTTTGCCTAAGCGATCAAGGGTAATCGTGGTTCCCAAAATGGGGCTTTGGGCAACTGCCCAGCCTCCCATTCGCGTTCTACTCCACGCATAGGCGTGATCATGGTCAATTCCCAGCCGAATTAGGTTTTTCCGCTTCCGTTCAGGTTTCTTCCAGTGGTGCCAAATGCAGTACCGCAGGCGGTTGCGCAGCCAGCCATCG
>NZ_FMYP01000026.1 GCF_900096565.1 Williamwhitmania taraxaci | reverse complement strand
GGTTTTGCCTTAAACGTCTTATAGTAATGGTCTGCACCATGCTTTTTCACCAAGCTGCTGACATTAATGGCATCGATTAAGTTGATGGCTTGTTTGAAAATCGGCTGTCCGACTAATTTTATTTCTGTATTTTTGCCCATGTTGTGTTTTTTTTCGCAAAACAAATCTACAACATCGGGGTGAAACCTTCGGGGAGTAGCCCCTTATTTTTATTCAACTAACGTTTCAACTGGAATCTTTTTGTCGGACAGTAGTGATAGAAAATATTGCTTTTGAAATTTTAAGTTATCCAATAAGCTATGTAGAGTTAATAGGAACATTGTTTGGCTTGATTTCCGTATACTTTGCAACACGAGCAAACATCCTCACTTGGGCAACAGGAATTGTGAATGAAGGTTTTCTCTTCATCTTGTTTTTTCAGGTTCAGCTCTATGCTGATATGTTTCTGCAAGTTTATTTTTTTGCTGTCACGCTTTACGGTTGGTATCAGTGGAACGCTAAGACATCTGAAAACAAAATTTTCGAAACAAGTTTTAAAAACAAAATTTTCCTTGCAGCGATTATTCTGCTAGGAACATTGCTTTCTGGTATTTTCTTCACCAACATTCATTTGTATTTGCCAACTTATTTCAAAATACAAGCGGCTTATCCTTTCACCGATTCTTTTGTGATGGTTACAAGTATTGTTGCCACAATACTACTTGCAAAAAAAAGAGTTGAGAATTGGTATTTATGGATTGCGGTTGATTTGGTTTGTATAGTATTGTATTTCAAAAAAGGCATTTACTTTCTCTCTCTAGAATATTTTATTTTTCTATGGTTTGCATCTTACGGACTTTATCATTGGAGAAAAATGAGCTATGATTAAGGCATTTGTATTTGGGAAATTTTTACCTTTTCATAAAGGACATGAGGCGATGTTTAATTTCGCTTTAAGTAAGTGCAATCATCTTACGGTTTTAATTTGTTCCAGCGACAAGGAGAATATCTCGAGCACAACAAGGAAAAGATGGATTGAAAAAGCATTTGAGGAAAAGAAAAACGTTGAAATAAGAACCTTTAGTTATCTGGAAAGCGAATTACCAAACACTTCAGAATCTTCAAAAGAAGTTTCTGAAGTATGGGCAGCCATTTTCAAAAAACAGTTCCCCGATTATTCACTTGTTATAACATCGGAAGAATACGGCAACTTTGTTGCCGACTTTATGAATATCCAGCACATAGCTTTTGATATTCCTAAAAAACTTTTTCCTGTTTCGGCTACAGCTGTACGTAATGATGTATTTGCTAATTGGAAATTTTTACCTGATAGTGTTAAACCCTACTTTGCAATTAAGGTTGTGATATTAGGAACCGAGTCCACTGGCAAAACAACCTTATCAGAAAACCTTTCAAAGCACTTCAATTGCAGTTTGGTATTAGAAGCAGGTAGAGAAATTATTACCAACTCCAACTCTTTTAGTTTTGACGACTTGCACGTTGTGGCAAGAGTACATGCAACCAGAATTGAACAAGGAGTATTAGGCAATAGCCCTCTTGCAATTATTGACACGGATGTTCATACAACAAAATCCTATTCAAGATTCATCTTCGAAAAAGAACTTGAAATAGATGCAGACATCTACAACTCCAATGAAGCAAACCTATATATTTACCTTACTAGTGATGCGAAATACATACAAGATGGAACAAGATTGAGCGAAGCAGAAAGAAATTTACTAGACCTCTCCCATCGACAAGTTTTGACAGATCATAACATTGATATTGTAGAGATAAGTGGCAATTGGAACAAACGATTTGAAATAGCAGTTGAACAAATTAACCAACTAATTGCAAGAAATGGGAAGAACTACAAGAAGCAATAATTCATTGATAGGTTGGCGTATAGCTAGCAAAGTAGAAACGCATTCCCTTTTCGATAGTATAATCAAGCAATAAGGAGGCCTCTCAGCCTCCATTTTTTAGATCCACTGTGCTGATAATTTAGAAAGACCTAATACCACTCCTTAAACTGTGCGCATAGCGCCAATAAAGTTGCGCCATTACAAAAAAACGCCTACCATTGATCGTATCTATTACTACCCTACGGTATCATACCAAGCAGACTTATACTCATCGCACCTATTTCTGAAAAGACAGGAGCAGCATGCCATATTAGCAATGGAGTCCGCAAAGAGAAATCTATGTGCCAACTTTATTTCATGGTAGTTTCTAGTTCCGATCGATGCGAAGAGACTATGGTGTATCCGATTTAAGTGTAATCGTAACCATTGGAAAGCTGTTCATGCCGCCCTTTTGAAACAAAATACCCGATATAATACCGTCGTCCATATTAAACGATAGATGGATATCCTTGCTATCTATAGTGTCAACGGCAAAAACAGACCCTTTCAATGTGCCCGTGATGACGAAATCCGTTCCCAGGTGTAGCTTCTTAAAAAGCCAATTTCGGTTCTTATGAATGGAGCAGGCTTCAAAAGAGGCGTCACCCATATTTCCAGAGACTTGACCATTTGCGGAGATATTCAAGGTTAAGTTAATCGAGTCGGGGGCCGTTTTGAATTGATATTTACCATCAACCAAAAACCTTACGGTGACACGTTGGTTGGCACTCCAGCTACCAACGATGGATTCGGGTGGTGCCCAATCCATGGCCGATTCTATAAAGATTGAACCAACAAGAAAAACAAACACTACTCCAAACGCTAAAAGAATCCGTCTCATTCCATTATTAATAAAGGTATCCGGAAAACACACAAATTCCTATCCTGCCCAATTATCCCTATCCAAACTGCGGTATTGAATGGCCTCAGCAACATGAGCCGACTGAATATTCTCGCACTGCTCCAAATCGGCAATAGTACGAGCCACCTTTAAAATGCGGTCGTAGGCACGAGCCGACAACCCTAGTCGAGCCATAGCATTTTTGAGCAAAGCAGAGCCTGCCTCATCGAGGGTGCAATACTTCCTTAGCATCTTAGTGCTGATTAGCGCGTTGCAATGAACGCCCACATGGGCGGCATAGCGCTGAACCTGAACGTCCCTTGCCCTCACCACCCGTTCACGGATTTGGCTGCTGGATTCAGAAATCCTTGCCTCATATAGCTTATCGAACGGCACTGGCACCACCTCAATATGGATGTCGATGCGGTCGAGAAGTGGACCGGAGATCTTGTTCAGGTATTTTTGCACCACACCCGGCGAGCATACACACTGTTTTTCAGGATGGTTGTAATATCCGCATGGGCAAGGATTCATGGAGGCCACCAGCATAAAGTTGGCAGGATACTCAACGCTAAACTTAGCCCTTGAAATGGTAATCATTCTATCTTCGAGCGGTTGACGCAGCACCTCCAGCGCGGTGCGCTTAAACTCCGGAAGCTCATCAAGAAACAACACGCCATTATGAGCAAGCGAGATTTCGCCTGGCTGAGGATAGGTACCTCCACCCACCAGGGCCACATCCGAAATGGTGTGGTGAGGAGATCGGTAGGGCCGCTTTGTCATTAGCGATGTGCCGCTATCTATCTTTCCTGCCACAGAGTGAATCTTAGTGGTCTCCAACGCCTCGTCGAGGGTAAGTGGAGGAATAATGGTAGGGAGACGTTTGGCAAGCATAGTTTTTCCGGCACCGGGAGGTCCAATCATGATAATATTATGTCCGCCTGCCGCGGCAATTTCGAGGGCGCGCTTAACATTCTCCTGCCCCTTTACATCCGAAAAATCAACATCGTAGCTATTGGCATTTACGGCAAACTCCGCCACCGTATCCACAACCGTTGGTACAATGGTTAGCTTATCGCTCAAGAAATCGCACACCTGCCGAATATCCTCCACACCAATTACTTCAATACCTTTAACCACGGCGGCTTCGCGCGCATTGGCCATAGGTAGAATCAGTCCTTTAAAACCATCATCGCGCGCATTGATAGCAATGGGCAATACACCTTTTATAGCGTGAATACCTCCATCGAGCGACAGTTCGCCCATAATAACATACTTATCGAGATGAGAAGCAGAAACCTGCTCCGTGGCCGCGAGAATTCCAATGGCCAAGGGCAAGTCGTAGGCGGACCCCTCCTTGCGTATATCCGCAGGTGCCATATTTATAACAATTCGTTTGCCGGGCCAGTGATATCCACAGGTTTGAATAGCAGACACCATCCTTTGCTGGCTCTCTTTAACAGCAGCATCGGCAAGTCCAACAATAAAAAAGTTTATTCCTTGCCCCACATTTACTTCAATGGTTATGGTTGCCGCCTTTATCCCATATACCGCACTCCCAAAAGTTTTAACCAACATAGCGTTGTAGATTTGTGAATACACCACACAAGTAATTTAAAACAATTTAAGACTTATAAGTGAATAAATTTCGGACATAACCGAATAAAAAGCAAGCCTTTCAACTTTTTTGTTTGCAGAAAGTGATTTCATACTGCTTGAACAGCGCAGCCAATCAATGATTTATTAGAAATCGATTGCGAAAGCTTGGGCGACTCATTATTCTTACTATTTTTAGACCCCCTAATTCACTCGAAAAAAGAGAAATCTAACAGCAAAAAAAAATTATATGGGTATTAAAGGACGTCTAACCGCAATGAACTTCCTACAGTTTTTTGTTTGGGGTTCATGGTTAATAACAATTGGAAACTATTGGTTTAACACCAAGGAGTGGTCAGGTTCCGAATTTGGAATCATCTTTTCAACAATGGGAATCGCATCGCTATTTATGCCTGCAATCGCAGGAATAATTGCTGATCGGTTTCTTAATGCAGAAAAACTATACGGAATACTGCACTTACTTAGTGGCATTACGCTGTTTTTTCTTCCACAGGTAAACGATCCTTCCACCTTCTTCTGGGTAATGCTCGTATCCATGTGCTTTTACATGCCCACCATTGCACTTGCAAACTCTATTGCCTACACTGCACTGAAGAGCAACCGTTACGACGTTGTTAAGGACTTTCCGCCTATTCGCGTTTTTGGAACTATTGGGTTTATTGTAGCCATGTGGGTGGTAAATCTTACAGGCAATAAAAGTTCTGAGAACCAATTTTACATCGCTGCGGCAGTATCGATGTTCCTTGGCGTTTACTCCTTCTCGCTACCCAAATGCCCCTCATTTGGAGCCAAAAAGATTGATACTACACTGGCACAACGCTTTGGTTTAGATGCGTTCAAACTATTCAAGGACAAAAAGATGGCACTTTTCTTCGTGTTTTCTATGTTTTTGGGCGCTGCACTCCAACTTACCAATGCATACGGTGACGTTTTTCTAGGCGATTTCAAACTCATTCCGGAATACGCCAACTCCTTTGTGGTGAAGTACTCCACCATTATCATGTCAATTTCTCAAATATCCGAGACCTTGTTCATCCTTGCCATACCTTTCTTCCTTAAACGTTTCGGAATAAAGAAGGTAATGCTCATAAGCATGGTTGCTTGGGTTCTTCGCTTCGGACTGTTCGCTTATGGAGATCCAGTTGATGGCCTTTGGATGATTATTTTGTCGTGTATTGTTTACGGTATGGCGTTCGACTTCTTCAACATCTCCGGTTCGCTATTTGTAGAAACCTCCACTGATCCATCCATACGCTCGAGCGCACAAGGATTGTTCATGATGATGACCAACGGCTTTGGTGCCATTTTTGGCAGTTTAGTAAGCGGTTACCTAATCAAGGTTTTTTACACCTCTGCCGAAAACGTTAAAGACTGGCACTCCATTTGGTTGCTGTTTGCAATATACTCTGCAATAATTGCAATATTCTTTGCCATACTCTTTAAGCATAAGCACAACCCCAAAGAGATAGAAAACATACAACACTAAACAGTTACTGAACAAAAGCCCTACTCTTAAGGGAGTGGGGCTTTTTTATTGAGGGGAATCGGGCCAAACAAAGATACAGATTGACAAACCAAAATTAGCAAATAGCCGGTCTCCTATTTACTTTTCCACACTAGCAACTTTCCGTTTGCTCCTTAGAAAAGGAATGTCTTTAAGATAACCTTCCGAAAAGAAACGATGATTAAACACCATCGGTAGGTCATTTAGACAAATTAAGTTTCAGTTCAATAAGATGGATAAGCGAGTGAATAATCTTAATATGAACCTCCTGCACGCGATCGGCAAACCCGAAAAATGGAACGCGGATCTCCACGTCGCAAAGGTCGGCGAGCAGTCCACCATTTTTCCCGGTAAGGGCAACGATCTTCATTCCCTGTTCGCGAGCAGCCTTACAGGCTTCAACCACATTGCCCGAATTTCCACTCGTGCTAATGGCAAAGAGCACGTCACCGCGCCGGCCAAGGCCTTCGATAAAACGGGAAAATACCTTCTCATAGCCAAAATCATTGGCAGAGCAGGTAATGTGCGAAGGATCGCTAATGGCAATGGCTGGAAGAGCACGCCTATCTCCACGAAAACGACCGGAAAGTTCTTCGGCAAAGTGCATCGCATCGCTCATGGAGCCACCATTTCCACAGGAAATCAGCTTATGTCCCAGCTCAATTGCCTCCACCATTAAATTTCCTGCCTTCTCAATCGACTCCCAACTTTGGGACTCGGACATAAATAGATCGAGTACATCTCTCGCTTCCTGAAAGTTCTGCCGAACTTGTAACATTGGATCGTTCATAATTCAAAATTTGGATCGAATCTACAAAAATTTCTTATCCCACAGGCAAC
This sequence comes from Williamwhitmania taraxaci, assembly GCF_900096565.1. NCBI lineage: Bacteria > Pseudomonadati > Bacteroidota > Bacteroidia > Bacteroidales > Williamwhitmaniaceae > Williamwhitmania > Williamwhitmania taraxaci. The sequence continues at coordinate 41,309 of NZ_FMYP01000026.1, read as the reverse complement.
TCTCCAAGTAGAAACGCCGCCAGCAAAATTTAGTTGTGCACCATCGAGTAAAATGCCTAACTTTGTGCAAAGATAAAGCAAAAGACGATGGCATTTCGAGGATTGATTAAACTTCCTTCACATAAGCAATTTGGCTATGTGCCCCGCTATTACGATAAGGAAAAGGAAGAAAAGGAAGAGCAGCGCAAGAAGCGAGCCCTTGAGTTAGGTATTGAAGACAGAAATTCGGACCATAAACCAGGTACAAACATACGCCTAGGTGCAATGAGGGGCCATTACCGTCAGAAAGAGACTGGAAAAAGGACTTCCACTATCAGAGTAGTAATAATTATTTTTCTGCTACTGTTGGTAGCATATTACCTTCTCAGCTAAAAAACAGTCGATGCCAGATATCATAAGGCTTCTGCCCGACTCTGTGGCCAACCAGATTGCCGCAGGGGAAGTAATTCAACGCCCCGCCTCGGCCATCAAAGAGCTCGTGGAGAATGGGGTTGATGCAGGTGCCACCAGCATCACCGTTGTTGTTAAGGACGGAGGCAAAGAGTTAATACAGGTTATCGATAATGGTTCGGGGATGTCGGCTACTGATGCGCGCATGGCCTTTGAACGTCATGCTACCTCAAAAATCAGGGAGGCCAACGATCTATTTGCCATACACACCCTCGGTTTTAGAGGTGAGGCCTTGGCTTCCGTGGCTTCCGTGGCCGAGGTAGAACTCCGAACCCGCACGCACAACGAGGAGGTGGGCAATCTTATCCGTATCAGCGGCTCCAACATTACCGCCCAAGAACCCATCAGCTGCCCGGCTGGCTCTAATTTCATCATTAAAAACCTATTTTTCAACATCCCTGCACGGCGTAAATTTCTGAAGTCGAGTGCCGTTGAGTTGAAACATGTGGTAACCGAATTCGAACGCGTAGCGCTGGTATACCCTGCGGTAGAGTTCGCACTTTTCCACAATGAGACCCAACTCTTTTCCCTACCCGCAGGAAACCTTCGGCAACGTATTTCCGGCCTCTTTGGAAAGCCATTCAATACACAAATCATCGACATAAAGACCGACACCTCCATCGTGAATATATCGGGATTTATCGGAAAGCCTGAAAACTCAAAGAAAACAGCCGGCGATCAATATTTCTTTGTAAACGGTCGTTACTTCCGCAGCCCATACTTCCACAAGGCGGTGATGAGCGCCTACGACCAGCTGCTGATGCCCGAAGCGGTTCCCTCCTACTTCATCTATTTTGAGAGCGATCCGGCGGCCATCGACGTAAATATTCACCCTACCAAAACGGAAATCAAGTTTGAGGACGAGCGCGCCATTTGGCAAATTGTGCAAGCCACCGTACGCGAATCGTTGGGGAAATTTGCGGTAAGACCCTCCATCGATTTTAACACAGAACCTTCACTGGAGATGCCCATCCATAGACCAGGCATGAGTTTCAAACTCCCCCAAGTCGATATCGACCCCAACTTTAACCCTTTCGATACACGACCACAATCCGACGGAGGAAGTTTCCGGCCATCCTACCAATCGTATAGGAAAGAGGATGTACCGCAGGGATGGGAGGCACTTTATCAGGGTGCTGTAGATCGAAACATGGAGGAGCAATCGCGATTCAATCAACAAGAGACACTTTTCGAAAAGCCTAGTCTTGAAAAAAGTTTCTTTCAGGTTAAGGGCCGCTATATCCTCACCACCGTAAAATCGGGGTTGATGGTAATCGATCAAAAGCGAGCTCACGAACGCATTCTCTACGAATATTACCTCAGAAGCCTAAATACAGGACAAAAGGTTTCCCAAAAAGAACTCTTTCCTCAAGCCATCCAACTTATTCCATCGGATCACCTACTGCTCATGCAGAACGAGCACGAGTTAACACAAATTGGTTTTGAGATAAACGATTTAGGCAACCATTGCGTAGCCATAAGCGCAAAACCGGGCGATTTGGCCGAGGCCAATACCCAAGACTTAGTGGAACGATTGTTGGAAGGGCTAAAGGAAAACAGAGGCGCCCTTTTGGGCAGCAAAGCTGAAATTTTGGCTACATCACTGGCTAAGGCTGCCGCTGCCCGTTATGGACAACAACTCAATGGTGAAGAGATGCAGCACATAATGGACAAACTTTTTGCATGTAGCCAGCCCGGACTCAGCCCCGATGGCAAGCAAACCGTTTTCATACTTACGATGGACGATCTAGAGAAACGTTTCAAGTAAACTTGGTAACTATTCCTCCTTCGAATTCTAGTTTAGCCTAACGCAAATTCTAAAGATGGCAAACAACAGACTTCTAGGCTTGGAAGGTTGAATTATTGGAAGTAATTTCGCCTCCTAGATTCATTTCGTAAAAAGAATAAGCCACAGTGCGCTGACAAAAAATAGGGTTATTTGTTACTGTGAATAATACGCAAAGTTGATCACTCATAAAACTAGGCAATGAACGGATTAAGCAGAGGAATAAATTCAACACCTCCGGTGCTCAAGAATATTATTATCATTAATATTCTCCTCTTTTTAGCCACCGAGGTACTGACGAAGTTTGGGGTAAACCTAACCCAATATTTAGCGCTGTACTACCCCGGATCGGAATATTTCCGTCCACACCAACTCATCACCCACATGTTTATGCATGCCGGATGGGCTCACCTATTCTTCAACATGTTTGGTCTATGGATGTTTGGAAAAATACTTGAGCAGGTATGGGGCAGCAAGCGGTTTATGATATACTTTTTTGCCACAGGGCTTGGAGCTGCAGCGCTCCACTTGCTGGTAAACTACTTTATGATTTCGCATGCTATGGGAGAATATAAGGCCATGCTAAATACCCTTAGCCCCGAAACTTTCGATGCTTTCATACGGAGTAACTTCTCGGAATACTACGGTGCACTTAACCAAGAGTTAACCGACAAATGGTATAGCAATCCGGGTAGCGCGCAGCTGGCCGCCGATGCTCAAGGAGTAGCAAAACTACTAATGGATCGGATGATCAACATACCTACCGTCGGTGCATCGGGTGCTGTATTTGGTGTGCTGCTTGGCTTTGGAATGCTTTTCCCAAATACCGAGATAATGCTCCTTTTCCCCCCAATCCCCATGAAGGCAAAATACTTTGTGATGGGATACGGTGCCATTGAACTATACCTGGGAATTTCTCAACCGGGAAGCAACGTAGCCCACTTTGCCCACTTAGGTGGTATGATATTTGGATTTCTCTTGATAAAATACTGGAATAAGAAAACAACCACATTCTATTAGTATGAGCATAGGGCAGGAAATAAAACAATCTTTCAAGCAGGGAAGCCTTCACACCAAACTTATCTACGTTAACATAGGCGTATTTTTGGCGGTGAGCATCGTGAATGTAATCATGCTTATAAGCGGAAACAGAGATTATTTCTCCTTGCTCGAGTGGCTTCAGGTGCCCTCTTACCTTCCGCACCTGATTAGCACACCGTGGACCTTGGTAACCTACATGTTTACCCACGAGAACTTGTTCCACATCCTGTTCAACCTGTTGGCGCTATACTGGTTTGGCCAGATATTCTTGCGCTTTTTTACGCAAAAGCAGCTTCTCTCCACCTACCTCTGGGGTGGGTTGGCAGGAGGTATTCTCTTTGTATTGGCCTTCAATGCCATACCGCTGTTTGTGGAGATGAAATATTTATCAGTGATGATTGGGGCCTCCGCTTCAATTATGGCCATTACCTTTGCGGCTGCTACCTACGCCCCAAATCACACCATTTATCTTCTCTTCTTTGGAGAAGTTCGGCTTAAGTATATTGCACTGGTTTACCTGATCATCGATTTAATAAGCATTGCAGGAACAAATGCCGGAGGACATATTGCTCACCTAGGCGGAGCACTGGCAGGATACCTTATTGCACTTAAACTAAAGCAGAACAGCACCACCAACCTAGGACTGGGTTGGGTAGAGGGAATTTTCAACGTTTTTTCTTCGGAACGAAATAAGATGAAGGTAGTGCACAAGCGCAACATGTCCGATATGGAGTACAATGCCACTAAGGTAAAACGCGAGAGTAACATCAATGATATTCTCGATAAAATAAACAAAACAGGCTACGAATCGCTCACCAAAGAAGAGCGCGAAGAGTTATTCAAATTGGGTAATAAAAACTAGGGTGAGAAATTTCTTAAAGGGATTAGTCGTTTATTCGGGAACCATTATTGCAATTGCACTGGTAATGTCCTTTCTTGCCACACTAGTAAGTCCGGCTACCTTTTGGCCCCTTGCCTACTTTGGACTTGCCTTTCCCGTTTTACTCCTAATGAATCTTGTCGTTTTCGTTTTGCTTATTATACATAAAAAGAAAACGGTTATCATTCCCCTTATTGCCTTTATCATTTGTATTGAACCGGCCTCCAACTTCTTTCAGTTCAGGATACAAGCCCCTAAAAACAAGTTTGAGCATCGTGATGTTAAAATACTCACCTACAACGTTCACCTATTCAACCTGATAAACTGGAACGACACCCCCAACAAGTTGGAAGACGTGGTAAGGTTTATCAACTCTCAAAAACCAGATATCGTTTGTCTTCAGGAGTTCTGCCTCACCTCATCCCCCGAAGTTCAAAAGAAGATAAAAAAACTTTATGCCAACTACCCCTACAGGCATATTGAATACAGCATGACCTCTAAGAAATACAACTTCGGGATTGCTACTTTAAGCAAATTCCCAATCATAAAAAAAGGGGTTCTGCCATTCGACAAAACGGCAAATGTTTCGATATACAGCGACATAAAAATCGGTAAAGACACGGTAAGACTTTACAACAGTCACCTCCAAAGCACCAGGCTTCGCGAAAAGAACGTCAACCTACTGCTGAATCAGAAGTTTCAAAACTCCGACAAAAAGATGGAAGAGTTGAAGGACTTCAACACTCGGCTATTTGTGGCATACGAAAAAAGAGCCATTCAGGTTAAAATAGTGGCAAAGCACCGAGAAAAATCAAAGTATCCAGTAATCATGGCTGGCGATTATAACGATCCCCCAATCTCCTATAGCTACCGCAAAATGCGCGGAAACCTAACGGATGCGTTCAAGGAAGCAGGGTCGGGATTCGGATCAACCTATGTTGGAATGCTGCGTATTCTACGTATCGATTACATATTCCACGCCCCAGCCATCAAGGCCACCGAATACGCCAGTCCAAGAGTAAACTACAGCGATCACTACCCCGTGGTGGTGAATCTTGCATTCCCCAAAAATTTAAGAGGAGTTGAATTAAAGACCAACACAACAAAATAGAGAGAACAACTATACACCATTTTCAGAATGGTCCTCGCTATCCCGTTCATCCTCATTGCCAATAATATAAACAACAAACCCGAACCGCAAATCAGTTATGTGGCTTAAAAATAGCCACTTGGTCGGAATGGTCCGTTTTTGCCGATTAACACTTATTAAAAACCTTGCACCAGACCTCATACTTCACCTTTACATAAGCAAGAAGATCGTAATCTCGCGCGGTAATAACATACTCGGTATCGGCTTTGAGCCACAAGAGAAACGCACAGGCGTTCATCTCGGAACAATGCACCTCACGCATAATGGTAGCCGGATTCAACTTCTCCTCAGCCAATCGAATACGGCCGGTGGCCGCTAAATGTTCGTTGAGTTTGCGCTTCTGCTGGTGATACCAATCCTCTCCAAATCCGACTCCTGCAGATTTCGGCGTGCCTAAATATAACTCTTGGCTCATAGACGAAAGGTAGGCGCTGAGCCGTTGTGTTTTAGTATCGGGCAGTTTCAGCGCTAAGAAATCGCGCTTAAAGTCAGTATAATCGCGCCACCGCCTAGCCACCACGGCTTCTATTTCGTAAGAAATTGGGGCCAGGTAAAAAGGAACCCTCATGGTATCGGACATCACACCGAGGAAAAGTTGCATCCTCAGATGGGAGTAACCAATGGAGGAGATATACACCGAATCGTTATCGCCAACGCCAATCCGAAACAGTCCGAAGTTATCGGTGGTAGCCCCATAACCTCGGGTAAGGTTAACGATATGGGCAAATGCTATGGGTTCGCCATCCTTTAAGGAAACTACCTTGCCGGTAATAACCCTCACCGAGTCGGACTTGGGGGCCGTGGCACCACTGGCTTCAAAAACTCCAAAACAGAGCAGTAGCAAAAGGAAGGAATACTGTCGCACTTTTTTTATATAAAAGTAGGTCATTAATCATTACATCAGACACCAATCAATACGGCTATAGCTCTCTTTAGTAGGAATTAAGAATAATTAACAGTATAGCGGATAGGCTGGAATTATCTGGACACTGCAGCATTGCATGTCCTCACGATTAATATAAGGTAATACCTACACTCGAAATTCATCGATATTTCTTACGATGCACACCCAGGATCGGCCCACTAACAATACCTATAGTTTGGCGCAGCGGTTCGTCGACAATTAAATCGCTTGAGGCTGTAAGCACTTTCCGTCGAAATAGTACCTTTGTAAAAAAAGAAATATGGAAAAGTTAAGGATGGCCATTGAAGAGGCTTGGAACAACCGAGCACTACTCTCCACTCCCTCAACCCAGCAAACCATTAAAACCGTCATCGAGCTACTCGACAAGGGGGAAGTCCGCGTTGCCGAACCTACCTCCGATGGCTGGAAGGTAAACGAATGGGTAAAGAAAGCGGTAATCCTCTACTTCCCTATTTGCAAAATGGAGACCATTGAGGTGGGTCCATTCGAATTCCACGATAAAATTCCGTTGAAGAAGAATTACGCCGCCTTGGGTGTTCGGGTTGTTCCACACGCTATTGCCCGCCACGGATCGTTTCTGGCAAAAGGCACCATCCTAATGCCCTCTTACGTTAATATTGGAGCCTTTGTGGACGAAGGAACCATGGTGGACACATGGGCCACTGTAGGATCGTGTGCACAAATCGGCAAAGGCGTACACCTCTCTGGAGGAGTGGGCATTGGCGGTGTATTGGAACCCTTACAAGCGGCTCCAGTGATTATCGAGGATGGTTGTTTTATTGGCTCCCGATGCATTGTTGTTGAAGGAGTTAGGATTGGCAAGGAAGCCGTTTTAGGTGCCAATGTGGTACTTACAGCCTCCACCAAAATCATCGATGTTTCGGGTGAAACCCCAATTGAGTATAAAGGTTACGTGCCACCTCGCTGCGTAGTAATACCGGGAACCATTCCCAAAACATTCCCTGCCGGGACCTACCAGGTTCCCTGCGCCCTGATTATTGGTCGCCGCAAGGAGAGCACCGACCTCAAGACATCGCTCAACGATGCTCTCCGGGAGTACGATGTTGCAGTATAGTAAAACTCCACTAAAATATTTGCCACTACACTAGCGCATGAAAAAGATACTCATTATTCAAACAGCCTTTATTGGTGATGTCATTCTGGCCACCCCAGTAATTGAGGCATTGCATAAAACTTTTCCGGATGCGGCCATCCATTTCCTGCTGCGCAAGGGCAACGAAGGACTACTAAAAAATCATCCGTTTGTAAAACAGGTGATTATATGGGATAAGAAGAAAGAGAAGTTGAAAAACCTATTCCGGATTTTACGACAGTTGAGGAGAGAGCATTACGATTTAGCAATAAACCTGCAACGCTTCCTTTCTACGGGCATCTTCACCTCCTTCTGTGGTGCGACTGCCCGTATCGGGTTCAAAAAAAACCCCCTTTCGCTGTTTTTTACTCACCGTATTAAGCACGAAATAGGCACAGGGAAACATGAGTGCGAGCGCAACCTTGAACTGATTGTTCCCGTTGCAGGTGGTGGGTGGGAAAAGCGTCCGGTTCTCTATCCTTCGTCCGAGGATTATGCCGCGGTAGCTTTTCTGAAAAACGAGAGCTACGTTTGCATGGCCCCCACCTCGGTATGGTTTACCAAGCAGTGGCCACCCGAAAAGTGGGTAGAGTTAATCTCATCGCTCCCCAAGGACACCAAGGTTTACCTCACCGGAGGTCCGAGCGATTTCGGCGCATGCGAGGCAATTGCAGCAAAGTTCAGTGGCCAGGTTATCAACGTCGCAGGCAAGTTAAGCTTCCTCGAATCGGCGGCACTCATGGCCGATGCTACCATGAACTACGTGAACGATTCGGCACCGCTCCACATGGCCTCGGCGGTGAACTCACCCACCACAGCCATCTTCTGCTCCACTATTCCTGAGTTTGGATTTGGACCACTTTCGAGCAACAGCAGGATAATAGAAACTACCGAAAATCTGGACTGTCGCCCCTGTGGCCTGCATGGCCACCGCACTTGCCCCAAGGGCCACTTCCGTTGCGCCTACAACATCGATATAAAACAATTCAATTCATAACCATGGAACAAAGAGCCAACTTAGACCAATACATAACAGAGGCCTTAAAGGTGCTACGCGCCGGAGGAATCATCCTATACCCTACCGATACCGTTTGGGGCATTGGTTGCGATGCTGAAAATGCAGAAGCAGTTAAGAAAATATACGACCTCAAAAAACGTGAGGATTCAAAGGGAATGATTATTTTGGTTGACAAGGCTGACCGCATCAACAGCTACGTAAACGAAGTGCCCGAAATTGCATGGTCGCTCATTGATATTACCGACACCCCACTCACGATCATCTACTCGGGTGCTAGAAACCTTCCGACAAACCTTCTACCTCCCGAAAACAGTGTTGGAATTCGCGTGGTTAACCACCAATTTTGCGAACAGCTTATTCGGAAACTCAACCGTCCATTGGTTTCCACTTCCGCCAACACGACCGAAAAACCAAGTCCAATACAGTTCCATAACATCTCCCAAGAAATTATCGACGGGGTCGATTACGTGGTGCCAATGGAGGCCGAAGGAGAACCTACAGGAAAACCCTCTGCCATTATTATGCTGGGAGTGGGTGGCCAGGTAAAGATTGTAAGAGAGTAAAACCATCAACGCCTCCACAAACGATTTATCGATTTCAAAAAACAAAGGCTGTCTCAACCAAATGAGACAGCCCTTCCTATTTAACCCTAATCAACACACTATTTTACAGGTTCAATTTCACCCGAACCAGAAACCTTAGCCGAAAGTTTTGGGCTGCCCTTATACTTAATATCTCCGCTACCCGAAATACCTGCATCCAACGCTCCAGTTGCCCACACAGAGCAATCACCGCTACCGGCAATGCGCACTTTTGCATCAACAGCCTCAACGCCAGCAGCCGAGATAGAACCGGAACCGCTTATAGAACCGCTAAGGGCATTTGTTTTCCCTGCATTCAACTTCACATCACCGCTACCGGCAATGCTTGCCTTAAGGTTTGTAGCCTCAACTGATGAAATTACGATATCACCACTTCCGGCGATGGCGAGCTCCAAGTTTTCAACTTTCAACCCCAACTTTGCATAGAATCCACCGGAGCCGGCAATAGAAAATCCAGTATAGGTTGGTGCCGTAATGTAAATTTTCAAGTTCTCGTTGCTGTTCCAATTGAACCATTTGGTTTTCCACTTTATCTTTAGGGTAGAACCATCAACGGTAGTTTCAATCTCCTTAAGAGCATCGGCAGGTCCCTCGATGGTAAAACTAAAGGCCGAACCCTGCTCTACATATACATCGGCAGGAACCGCTAGCGCAACTTCGGTATAACCAGTTACATCCCGAGTTTCCTTAACAACCGGTCCACCAGTGGATGGAGTGGTAAAAGAGCACGACATCCCTAGTGTGAGTATAACAAATACTCCAAAAATAAATCCTGACTTTTTCATGGCACGAATAATTAGAATAGGTTTCTTATAAACGCCACTGCAATTATTTGCAGAAGAACTTGCCCTAAATACGCCAGTAAGAATTTTCCGCTGCACGATCTGAAGTTTTTTTTCTTCCTTTGCAAAAAAAAATGCAACACTACACTCCGATACAGATACGATTCAACGATATAGATGCACTTAACCACGTGAACAACACCGTATATATGCAGTTTTTCGACATAGGAAAACTAGCATTCTTTCAAGAGTGCCTTGGGGATGAAATTAACTGGAGCGAGGTTACTCCGGTAATGGTGCACCTGGAGGTAGATTTTTCAGCACCCGTTTTTATCGATTCAAAAATCAGGGTAAACAGCCACGTCACCGGATTTGGCAACAAGAGTTTCCGTATGGATCAGGAGATAGAAAACATTGATACAGGCGAAATCCATAGCCGTAGCAAAAGCATTATGGTGGCATTTAATCCGAAAACAAACGAAGGAGTGGTGGTTCCAAACAGTTGGAGAGAAAAACTTGCGCGTTACAGCGAACTTACTCTTTAAAAAGATCGATTAATCCCGATGGCAGGTCGAAGGTGATCTCCTTTTTCTTTTCAGAAACCTCTAGAATAAGATCTTCGTGAACCGGTATCAATATTTCGGTTCCATTATGGTCTACCACAAAGAGTGGATTGCCGGTGATGTCATGGAAGTCGACAATAGAGCCCAAAAGGCCAAGATCGTGGTCGATTACAGTGAAGCCGACAAACAGTTCAAGTCCCGTAAGTTCGTCCTCTTCCTCTTCGGTAGATTGGAAAACGAATAGGGGAAGTCCCACAAAACGAGCGGCAGCTCTGGACGATTCAAAATCGTCGAACATGACCAAAGCTTTGTCTTTTCCTCGGTTGCGGAACGATTTTAAAAAAAGAGGAACCGGAATTCCGTCTATTTCAACGAAAACCGGTTCCTTCATGTTCTCTTCAATGGAATACTCCGACGCAAGATTAACTTGTAGTTCGCCATCGGCACCAAACTCTCTGGCTATTCGGCCTATATATAGTTTGTCATCTTCTCCCATTGGAAATGCAGTGCAATTATGCCTCAGCAGGTGATTCGTCTGCAGCAGCGGTTTCTTCAGCAGCAGCTGGAGCAGGTGCATTCTTAGCGACCATAGCGGCGCGCTTTGCAGCAACTGTTTTTGCTTTTGCCTCACGAACCTTTGACTCTGCCTCAAGACGAGCCTTCAAGTCGGCATCTTCCTTGCTCGAAAGACCATCTTTCTTCGCTTGGATTGCAGATTCCTTCTTCTTGAGGAAATCTTGAAAACGCTCTTCAGCAACTTCCAAGGTAAACGCGCCCTTGCGAACGCCATCAAGAAGGTGTTTTTTGTAAATCACACCTTTATAGCGCAACATTGCCCTACAGGTGTCGGTGGGTTGAGCACCCTTTTGAAGCCAGTCTATTGCCTTATCAAAGTTAAGGTCAATAGTAGCAGGATTAGTGTTCGGATTGTAACTTCCAATCCTTTCAATGAACTTACCATCCCGTGGCGCCCTGCTATCAGCTACCACTACGTGGTAGTAAGCATACCCTTTGCGTCCATGACGCTGAAGTCTTAATTTTACTGGCATACTGATAATTTATGCTTGTTGAACCTAAAAAATTTAGCCCGGCAAAGATACGGATTATTATTGAATCGACTAATCCACAGCCAACTATTTTTCAGAAACTACAACATTGCGAATTTGCCGAAAATCAGGCCAACCCACACGAATGCAGTTTATTGCTATGCAAACTGCTTACAAAACAGATTTCGGCACCCGATATCCCCCAATTTTCTCAAAACTATTTTCACCTCCACCAAAAAACAATCCACAAAATATGTTGACAACTTTTAGTGCTCCGAGGCTGATAACGTCATCGGCAAACCGTAACTTTAACCAATTAACAGCTGCCGACACATCATCGCCCAACATACAATATTTCAAATATATAGAAATGAAGAAATTTGTACATCTCCACGTACACTCACAATATTCTATCCTCGATGGTGCATCCAGCGTTGGTGGCCTAATTAAAAAAGCCAAAGAGTATGAGATGCCTGCCTGCGCAATTACCGACCACGGAAATATGTTTGGAGTAAAACTTTTCCACAAAAAAGCAAAGGAAGAAGGGATAAAATCGATTCTTGGATGCGAAGCATATGTAGCCAAGAACGGCCGATTCGACCGATCGGACAAGGACGACCGCTCAGGACACCACCTTATACTGTTAGCCCAGGACTACGAAGGCTATAAAAACCTCACCAAACTTGTATCCTACTCCTGGACCGAGGGTTTTTACTACAAACCCCGTATCGACAAGGAACTTCTTCGGAAATATAACAAAGGGATTATTGCCTCCAGCGCTTGTCTCGGAGGCGAGATTCCGCAAGCCATCATGAACTTAGGAATGGATGAGGCCGAGAAGGTCATTCAAGAATACCAGGAGATTTTTGGCAGCAACTTCTACCTCGAGATGCAGCTTCACCGCTCCGGAAATCCCAAAATAGACGGTGATGTCTACCAAAACCAAGTAATGGTAAACAAAGCACTATTTGAACTCTCGAAGAAAACAGGAGTAAAGTGCATAGCCACCAACGATGTTCACTTCATTAAAAACACCGATGCAGATGCGCACGACCTGCTCATCTGCCTCAATACAGGAAAGGATCTCGACGATCCCAACCGAATGCGGTATACCAAGCAAGAGTATTTCAAATCGGGCGACGAGATGGAGAAACTCTTTGCTGATCACCCCGAAGTTCTCGATAATACCCTCGAAATTGCTGATAAGATTGAGAACTATGCTCTCAACCAAAAGCCCATCATGCCGGCATTCCCACTTCCACCGGAATTCACCGACGAGATGCTCTTCCTTCGCCACATAACCTTTGAGGGTGCAAAAAAACGGTGGGGCGATAAGTTGGAAGGAGCACTGCTGGAGCGTGTTGAATTTGAACTCGACACCATTGAGCGCATGGGTTTCCCGTCCTACTTCCTCATTGTGTGGGACTTTATCCGTGCCGCTCGCGAAATGGGCGTTTCCGTTGGTCCGGGTCGTGGTTCGGCAGCGGGTTCGGCGGTGGCTTACAGTTTACGCATTACCGATATCGACCCCATTAAGTATGACCTTCTTTTTGAGCGCTTCCTCAACCCCGAGCGTATCTCCATGCCGGATATCGATATCGACTTTGACGAGGATGGACGCGAAAAAGTCTTGAAGTGGGTAGTAAACAAGTATGGCCAAAAAAGGGTAGCGCATATCATCACCTTTGGAACCATGGCAGCAAAAATGGCTATCCGCGACGTAGCTCGCGTGCTTAAACTCCCACTGATGGAGGCCGACAAGCTCTCCAAGATGGTACCCGAACGACCAGGAACTACCCTAGCCTCTGCCTATAAGGAGGTTCCTGAACTTATGAATGCCAAAACAAAAGGAGATGCGTTGGTGATGGACACACTTCGGTTTGCAGAGGTATTGGAGGGTTCTGTGCGCCAAACAGGCGTTCATGCCTGCGGAATTATCATCGGGAGAAACGATCTGGAGGAAGATATACCACTCAGTACCAATAAAGATTCGGAACTATTTGTTACCCAATACGACGGAAAGCACGTTGAGGATGTTGGCCTACTAAAAATGGACTTTCTTGGGCTAAAAACCCTCTCCATCATTATGGATGCCATTGAGTATGCCAAGGAATCGAAAGGTGTCGACATCGACATTGATGCCATTCCCATCGACGATGCTGAAACCTTTGAACTCTTTGCCCGTGGCGATACTACTGCTCTGTTCCAGTTTGAGTCGCCTGGAATGAAAAAATACCTTCGTGCCCTTAAGCCAAACCGGTTCGAAGACCTCATTGCCATGAACGCGCTCTACCGTCCGGGTCCACTGGAGTATATTCCTGACTTCTGCGACAGGAAGAACGGCCGGAAGAGTATTGAGTATGATCTTCCCGAAATGGAGGAATACCTGCACGACACATACGGGATTACGGTATACCAAGAACAGGTGATGCTTCTGTCGCAGAAACTAGCCGGTTTTACCAAAGGCCAAGCGGATACGCTGCGTAAGGCGATGGGAAAGAAGCTCATTGCCATGATGGATGAGCTTAAAGAGAAATTCCTAGCCGGAGGTGCCGAAAAGGGTCACGACAAGAAAATACTTGAGAAGATATGGCTGGACTGGGAGGCATTTGCCCAGTACGCCTTTAACAAATCGCACTCCACCTGCTACGCCTGGATTGCCTACCAAACGGCCTATCTTAAGGCGCACTATCCGTCGGAGTTTATGGCAGCGGTACTCAGCCGCAACCTATCCGACATTAAGAAGATCACCATCTTCATGGACGAGTGCAAGCGCATGGGAAAGCAGGTGTTGGGACCCGATGTGAATGAGAGTTCCTATAAGTTTACGGTAGATGCCGAAAGCAACATCCGCTTTGGACTTGGAGCAATAAAGGGTGTTGGTGAGGGAGCCGTTCAAAACATTGTGGAATGCCGAAAAGCAGGCGGAAAATTCAAAGACATCTTCGATTTTGTGGAGCGAGTAAACCTGCAAAGCGTAAACAAGAAGAACTTAGAATGCCTAGCCTTGGCAGGAGGTTTCGACAGTTTTGGCCTAAAACGTCACCAATACTTTGCCACCGACGCAAAGGAAGTCACCTTCATCGAAAGCCTAGTGCGATACGGCAGCCGTATGCAGAGCGACAAGGATAGCAGCCAGCAAAGCCTCTTTGGTGGAGATCTTGGCTTTGCTGCCATTGGTCGTCCAGAACCACCCATTTCGGAAGAGTGGAGCAAGTTGGTTCTTCTAAACAAGGAGCGCGAGATGGTGGGTATCTATCTCTCCTCGCACCCCATGGACGATTACCGCTTCGAGCTCAACCACTTTTGCAACACAAGTTTGGCCGAATTGGGCAACGTAAACGAGCTGCGCAACAAGGAATTATCGTTTGCCGGAATGGTTACTGGCGTTCGTAATGCCCTGACAAAGACCGGAAAACCTTATGGTAGTATCACCATTGAAGACTACACCGAAAGTTTCCAGCTAACCCTCTTCGGTAAAGATTATGAAAATTATCGAAAATATTTTTACCAAGGTTATACGCTACTCATTAAGGGCAGAGTAGAGCCTCGCATGTACAACGAGAACGAATTCGAGGTGAGGGTGAAGAGCATGGTAATGCTACACGATGTAAAAGCAGAAATGGTAAAATCGCTAACACTAAAACTGCCATTGAACAACATTACCGAAGAACTTGTTACTGAACTCAGAGCAGCAACGGACAAGCACAAAGGAAATGTAACCCTTAAAATAAAGGTTATCGACCCTGACGAAAAAATGGCTATCGATTTCTTCTCAAGAGCCATCAGAATAAATCTCGACAACGAGTTACTGCAGTTTTTTGAAGAATTAGACCTTCAAATTGCCGTTAACTAAAAAATGTTGCATCTTTGCTTTAAGCACATACAGAACAAAAACAATATAACAATAAAAAGTAACTAATTATGGCACTAGAAATTACCGATAGCAACTTCGAGGAGTTGGTAATGAAATCGGACAAGCCGGTTGTGGTTGACTTCTGGGCAGAGTGGTGCGGTCCTTGCCGCATGATTGGCCCAATCATTGTAGAACTAGGTCACGAATACGATGGCAAAGCCGTTGTAGGTAAGGTAGACGTAGATGCAAACCCTGAAATTTGTGCGAAGTATGGCATTCGCAACATACCTACCGTTCTTTTCTTTAAGGGTGGCGAAATTGTGGACAAGCAAATTGGTGCAGCACCAAAGACTAAGTTTGTAGAGAAGCTCAACGCGCTGCTGTAGCCGACTGCATCTGCAAATAATCCCCGTAGGCGAAGGTCTGCGGGGATTTTTTTTATATTTTTAATGCCACTCTCCTTCAAAAGATTTCTCAGAAAACTCCACGGCGAGTCGTTGCTTATATGAATAGAGCAATTCAACAATAGTTTAGAACATCAACTCGTGGCGACGACAAGATATCCTATACACATTGGATACAGCACGAAATAAATCTAATCGGAAAGGTGGGCCTGACCTCTAGTCACAAATGCATGTCTTCGCCTTTCCACTGGAAGTTCACACTAGAGTCACTGTAGTGTGTAAAAACAGAGCAACAGTATAGTCCATAAAAAATGGGGCTACCCAAGGCCCCATTTTTATGCACTATTTAACCAAAGAAAAAATCTAACCATTAAATCATTTCGAAAAGGGCACTATTCGATTTACGTACCTTTGCCGCATTTACTAGGTAATCGGTTTTGCTATCGCGGTAGCCCAATGCCAGCAGCACTGAACTGCGATATCCCTTTGCGCGAAGCCCAAGAATCTCATCCATAGCCGGAGCGCTAAAGCCCTCCATCGGAGTGGAGTCCACCTCTACCTCGGCAGCGGCAACCAGTCCAAACCCAAGGGCTATGTAAGTTTGCTTGGCAGCCCAGGTAGCATAGTCGTCTTTGGACATTCCCTGCACCGACATGATCATCTTCTTGAAATCCCCTAACGATTCAACCGGAACATTGCGCTTTGTGGCAATTCGATTGACATATTCTTCTACCTCGTCGTTGGTCAATTCCTCCCGAGCAGCAAACACCAACAGGTGCGAGCCTTCGATAATTTGAGGCTGAGGACATGCCGAAGCGTGAATCTTTTTTCGAACATCTTCACTCTCCACCACAAAAACCTTAAACGGCTGAATCCCGATAGAATTAGGTGCCAACTGAATAGCATTCAGAATTACATCTAATTTATCATTGGAAACTTTTGTTCCATTCATGTGCTTGGTGGCATACCGCCATTGCAACTTCTTTAGAAAATCCATATTCTCAGTTAATTTGTTACATATCTAAAACTACACTAACAAACATCAATGAACCATCTTTGTTCAAAGTTTACGCAGTCACATTTAACATTAATGAGATAACCTTAGATCCAATAAGACCTCAAAATGGATTTCAAAGTGCTATATTTGCTATTGACATTTTCTATTGAATGTTACCTAAGAAGTAACGATTGTAAAACCTTGTCAACTATGCGCAATACATTAGCAACGTGCCTTATTGTTTTAGTGGGAAAACTCACAGCAATGGGGCAAGATCCAGCAGTTACTGAGATTTATGGAGCCGACAAAAACCTAATAATGACCCAGGCCTGTTTTAGTTCCGATGGAAAACACATGCTCGTCAACTCAAAAAGTTTCATTAGCCTCATCGAATTGGCATCGAGCAATACCGTGGCCTCCATCGATGGTGAAGGAAGCATTCTTACAGCAATTGCCCTATCACCCGATGCATCAATTGCTGTAACCGGCGATAGCGATGGGAAAATAAAGACATACAACATTTGGAAGCAAAAGCCGGGAACTAAATACAAGAATCACAAAGGATCCATCATTGCCCTTGCCTTTAGTCCTAGCGGGGAGTTGATTGCCTCGGCTTCAGCAGACAGGTCCGTTCACATTTGGCGGGTAGCCGACGGCAAGCGGGTAGCAGCGGTAGAAGGGTTCCGATCGCCCATTTCAATGATTGCTATAAGCCCTGATGGGAATACACTCGCAACCGTTGAATCGGTATCGACAGGTGAGGTAAAACTCTGGAATTTGGAGAATGGTAGCCCGATCTCCGTGGTTCAATATGCTAAGTCGAAAATCTCAGCTATTGCCTTCAGCCCCGACAGCAAAAGGCTAACCATTGGGACCACCGCCTACGAAATAGAGATAAAAAACATAGCCGGCAGCAGTTTTTACCTCCGGACCAAACCTCACAAAATGCCTATCATGGCACTTACCTTCAGCCCCGATGGTAAGGTAATAGCCTCTAGCGACATTCAAGGTGGTACCATAACATGGAACGCTGAAACCGGCAGCCTAATACGAGTAATCAAGAGTCCTCAAGGGAATAGCCTAGCCCTAAAATTTAATCTCGACAGCAAATCGCTTATACTAGCGGGATATAACGGTGGTGTAGCTCAGTGGAATTATACAATAGGGGTAAACCAATGGCTCGACATTTTTCTCCATGAAAGGAAAAATGAAATTGGACTTTGGGCCATGCAAGGAGAGAGCGAAACAGAGCAAGACTATGCCAAGCGCGTTAACGACGTTTCCCGTAAAGCACGAGAGGACAAAATCAAGGAAGACGGACTGGCGCGCCTCAAAGTCTACTATACCAGTGTAATAAACTGGCAGAGTTACTCACTGGGAGCCTATGCCGCCGACAAGGAGGAACTTACACTCACAACCCCTTTTTCGGTTCCAGTGCGGCTAACTGTTCCAGCAAAAAAACTGGAGACATTTAAACTAAACTACCCTACATTTTCCATAATCCCAGAGTTAGAGGTCGTCAGCGATGCAATAGCGGTGAAAAGTCTAGAAATTAAAAAGGGGATGGAGATTTATAAAGCAGAGAAGTGAACATTGAAGAACCCAGCATATCCTTCGAACCAAATGGGCGAATAAACAGCGAATGCTGTCAACTACATAACAGTTAGGTAAACATTAAAGGACGACTGGAATAGTCGTCCTTTAATTTTTAACCATTTATACTGCAATCTATTCGTGCTTTTTCTTGAAATGGTAAACGAGGTATATTCCGAAGCAAACGCCCAAAACCAATAATCCGTAAGAAAGCTCGGTGTAGTACGTGTCCAGTAATGCCTTTTGAGAATATAGACTATAGCCCAGCACCGTTAAAATAGCATTCCATACGGCAGAACCAATCAATGTGTAAAGAAGAAAACTCTTAAGATTCATTTTGGCCAATCCTGCAGGAAGTGAAATTAGCTGGCGAATGCCCGGCACTAAGCGTCCAATTAGCGTACTGGATTTGCCGTGACGCACAAAATAGGCCTCAGCCTTTTCAACACCGGAACGACTTAAGAGCATCATTTTACCGAAGCGAGATTCTGCCAGCTGGTAGACGATTTTTCGACCAAAAAAAAGTGCAAAGTAATAATTGAATAGCGCACCGATTAAAGACCCCAAGGTGCTAAAGAAAAACACAAGGTAAACGTTTAGGTCTCCTTGAGCGGCCTTCCATGCAGCCGGAGGTATTATCACTTCGGAAGGAAATGGAATAAACGAGCTCTCAATTGCCATCAAAAGGGTTATGGTTCCGTAGTTGATATGTTCCATATACCAACTCACCACCGAGCTAAAAATCTCTGTTATCATAGCGTTCCAATTTTGTTCTCAAAAGTAACAAAAGGTTGGAAAATAAATGGCCTACCTTAAAATGAAACAGAATAACGATAAAACTGTCCCTTTTCACAAACGAATCAATTTGGTAAGAGCATTAACCTTATGGCATACTTTAATGTTTACTAATTTGAAGCATTAGAAAACATCCTCATGACGGAATTGCAGCGAAAATTATACCGGCAGGCATTTGCCCTTGCCCTTATTACTATCTTTTACAACATTGCAGAAGGCATGATATCCACATACATGGGCTTTCAAGACGAAACTATAGCCCTCTTTGGTTTTGGCATTGATAGTGTTATCGAAACCATTTCGGGAATAGGTGTTGCACATATGATTCTTCGAATCCAACAAAACCCAAACACTCCGCGCGATGCCTTCGAGATTAAAGCACTGAAAATAACAGGTTTTTCTTTCTATATCCTTACCGCCGGACTTGTCGTCACCTCGGTTTACAATCTATACAGTGGTCAAAAACCAGAAACAACGTTTTGGGGTTTGGTTATAGCTTCAATCTCTATTTTTACCATGTGGGCCCTAATCTGGGCCAAGATGCGCGTAGGACGTGCACTTGATTCGAAGCCCATTATTGCCGATGCTGGATGCACCCGCGTGTGCCTATACATGTCGGTGATACTATTGATTTCGAGCCTTACCTACGAAATTACCGGATTGCCCTATATCGATGCAGTTGGAGCATTGGCTTTAGCTTGGTTCGCGCTGAAGGAGGGACGGGAATGCTTTGAGAAGGCAAAAAGTATCTCCGTTTGTGGATGCAGCGACGGATGCCATTAACTTCATAATATTAACGCGTTACAAACAAAAACACCAAATGCAAAACCCTTGGGATATTCGCTATTCGGGCGAAGATTACGTTTATGGAAAGGAGCCCAACACATTTTTCAAGGAGTGCCTAAGCTCTCTTCCAGCAGGAAAACTGCTTCTACCAGCCGAAGGCGAAGGGCGCAACGCTGCCTGGGCCGCGGGAAAAGGCTGGAAAGTTACCGCTTTCGACCAGAGTCAAGAGGGTCGAAGAAAGGCCTTACTCCTGGCACAAGAAAAGAGTATTACTATCGATTACAACCTTCTGGCAGTGGAGGATTTCAATCCAGAAAAAGATGAGTTTGATGCGGTAGCCCTCGTTTACCTCCACCTTCACCGCGAGGTTCGCATTCCTTTCCATCAAAAGATAGCTCATTGCCTAAAACCCGGAGGTCGCTTAATCGTAGAGGCATTTACCACAAAACAAATAGGATATAACTCCGGCGGCCCACGTGATTTAAACTTGCTTTATACTCCCGGGTATATCCTCGACGACTTTCGCGATTTTACCTTCACTATTGGAGGCGAAGAGGAGGTTTTCCTTAATGAAGGAGAATACCATTCCGGAAAGGCAAGCATAATTCGATTCTTTGGAACAAAAAAACATTAGTCTTGCCACCAAGATAAATGTAATCAGCCTTTAACACTAAAGCAAAAAACTACAAGATGCCATGTCTCTTTTCCTTTCCCCCAATGGGGCCACTCTTGTTCAGAGAGATGGTAAATCCAGCCGAAACATTCCAAATATCGCTAAACCTCATTACCCTTTCGTTGGAAGTTTTCACATAGTCCCAAAAATAGTAACCAAGAGTGCCAACTTCCACAAAAAAACCGGCCTTGTCGATATATTTTGAACCCTTCACATCAAAATTCAATTTACCCCCAACAACTGGAGCTAAGTGAATAGCGTTTTGCGGGTAGTAACCATCAGGATAATGGTCGGGCCAAATAACATGTGTGTTGGTTGTTCGTGCAAAAATAAGGTTTAAGCCTGCATAGTTGGATGTAGTAACCCCTTTAAATGGATGGCGCTGGCTAGTCGCAAGCAGACCTTTTACAGCAATAGTCTTTACCTCCACACCATGCTCACTCTTGGGTAAATAGCCATAAATAAAGTAAGCACTACTCTTTTCGCTCTTGCTTTGATAACCAAAACCAAGGGAGGCAAGTCCCATATTTCCAGCATACTGAACAGACACTACATCGGGAACAAACCTAAACATCTTACGCTTCGTTGCTTCTTCAGGAACGGTTTCCCCAAATGCAAAAGATGAAGACAGAAGCATCGTAAGTAGTAATAAAACAAAAATCAACATAATCCTAAAAATTAACCTTACTCGTCACCACGGTATCGGCAGTAACTGTAACCAGTGAATAGTATCGTCTCGAAACACTCCCAACTACAATATACCGATAGCCATCCATTTGATTATCCGCATAGTTGTGGTTGTGGCCGAAAAAAGCTAGGTCAACCTTACTCTTCAGCATGCGTTGGAATACAGTATCATACTCACCAGCCAGTTGATCACTTTCTGGTGGGATATGGGCAAAGAGGAGTTGATGGTTATGGGCAATAGAATCGTTCAACTCTTCTGATAGCCATTCAAAACTTGGTCGGCTGTTACCGTTCTCCCAAACAATATCATCGAAAAAAACCAGCTTTGTTCCATGGAACTCAAAACTGAAGTTGGAAGGGCCATACATTTTCTGGAAGATCTCCCTTCCATTCGATAAATAATCGTGATTGCCGATTACAGTAACAAAAGGAGTTTTAAGTTTTGATATCTGACGGTATTCCCAGTCGAACTCCTTGAACAATCCTGCATCAGTTACATCCCCATCAACAACGGTAAACTGAACCTGCTTATTGGCATTAATACTACTGACGGCATCCGCTAAATCGGCATAAAAAGTATGTGGATCGGAGATAACAGCAAAAGTAAACGTATCGTTCCGATTCGGAGGCAAATCGTTAGCCACTATCTTACGAATGTTATCGGCATTAACGGAAGTTACCCGTACCCTAACGTCATATGGACTATACTCAACCAGGTCTTCGCACGATTGAAAAAACAGAACTCCCAGCAATGCAATCGGTGTAAAATATCTCTTCATAATCAACCCCTCATTTTATAATAGTAAAGTGGGGGCTCCGGATTGCTGGGCCGTGCAGAAGCCCTAATTATGCATGGCCCTACCCAACTATGATTCTACCGGTCCCCCACTTATATCTAAATACACTGATTCAGCTTGTTTCAAACAGTGCTTTCTTACAACAACGAAACTACTATGGTGCTTACCATCACCAGTAAGAGCACAAAAAATAAGTTTTTAGTGACTCTCTCGTCCTCTGAGATTATCTGTGACTCTAACCGTTCCAACTGTTACACTAATTTCTCTTGATAATGAGTGGAAAAGAAGGGGAAGTATTGCTTTTAAACTATAAGTGCAGAAGCCCTAATTTTGCACTTAAGCGTAAACCCAACTATGAACTCAAAAAACAACCACTCCCCCATCCAATCCTAACATTCACTCTAAACCTTAAACCTTAAAATCATTTAACACTGCAAAGAAAGGTTCTCTTAATTTGCAGAAAAATAAAAACCCGACAAAACAGTAAAATTCACCGACGAAAGCAATTTTTCGTAGGACAAACTAGTATTTAAATTTTTCATTATTATCAACACTAATATTATTATACACTATAGTTTATCTTATATTTATCATGCTATTATAGTTATCTATATTATTAATCCATTTGGTTATTTCTGATGGCAAAGATAAATTCATTTTTTTCCAAAAAAATCATTTCATCAATTATTTTTATCTTTTATGTTTATTTACTTAGGTATTAACGACACGTAACATTCCGCGATTAACAGTATAGAATGCTCCAGCGGTAAGCGATAACGAGCCTATGCTTAATGATCAAATTAAAAAATTCTTTGCACCTTTGGCTTCCTAAAACAAGAGATATGGAACGGAAAATTTGCATATACTGCGCCTCTAGCAATAAGGTAGCGTCCAAACATTTCGAGGCTACCGACATCCTAGCAACCGAACTCGTAAAACATGGTATCACGGCAGTTTATGGCGGAGGTTCAGCAGGTTTAATGGGCCGATTAGCAAATACAATGCTCGCCCAAGGAGGCAAAGTGGTGGGTGTTCTCCCTCGATTCATGGAGAAGGTAGAGTGGGGACACAAAGGCCTTACCGAACTAATCCTAGTGGAGGATATGCACGAGCGTAAAAAATTACTGATCAATGAGGTTGATGCAGTGGTTGCACTACCCGGAGGTTGTGGAACGCTGGAAGAGTTAATGGAGGTAATTACCCTGAAACGGTTGGGGAAATTCACCAAGCCCATTATCATACTAAACCTCGACGGATTTTACACCCCGCTTGTGGAACTTCTTGACAAGATGATCGAGGAGAAATTTATGCGACCCGAGCACCGCAGCATATGGACAGTGGTAAACAGACCCGAAGAAATCCTCCCCGCCATTGAAAGTGCCCCAGAATGGAGCGAAGACAAAATAAATATTGCGGCGGTATAGACTACCAAAACTGAAACTAGTGCTGCTTTTACAATAGTTTAGGAGCAAGAATGGCCACTGCATACGCGTGGCCGTCCTTAACCTTTTCACCAACTCCCACTACACATTCCTATACGTATAAAGAATACTATCGAAGAGTCGATCTTCGGTAATGGGTTGCGCCAAAAGAACCGGAGCCCTCACGCCAGAGTTGAAGAGTTTACGACCTATAAAGACCCTCGCCTCATCCCAAAGATTACGGGAGATAAACGACTCAAGAATCTGAGGTCCGCCTTCAATAATAATACTTTGGACCGACCGCTGGTAAAGCACCTCCATAATTTGGGGTTCGATATCGCGAGAAAAATCAATAGTAACCATTTCTATATTTGGCCTATTCAGGAAGAGTTGCCTGCGGGAGGCGGAACCCGAATTATTGCCCATCATGATTAGCGTCTGCGATACCTCATCGTACACATTGGCATCAGCAGGTAGCCTTAGGGTTCTATCTATCACCACTCGAATGGGACTTTTCCCCCGCCAATCTCTTACGCTCAGACGAGGATTATCCAGTTCAACTGTACGGGTTCCCACCATAATGGATTGTTCCTCGGAACGCCAACGATGCACAACGGCACGGGCCAACTCATTGGTGATCCAAATTGGTTTCTGATCATCGCCCGGCAACCGCTCTATGTCCACGTAACCATCGAGCGATTGAGCCCACTTAAGTATAATATATGGTCGTTTCTTGAGCTGAAAAGTAAAAAACCGACGATTCACTTCCATCGCGCGTTCGGACAACACGCCCTCGATTACTTCTATTCCTGCCTCTAACAAACGGGCAATACCTTGTCCTGAAACTTCGGGAAAGGGATCGCGCACAGCAACCACAACACGAGGAATCCCCATTGCAACAATAAAATCGGCGCACGGAGGTGTTTTGCCTTGATGGCTACATGGCTCCAAACTCACGTAGAGTGTTGATTTTTTAAGCTGTTCTTTATCCGTCACCGAGTTAATTGCGTTAACCTCGGCATGAGATTTCCCAAATTCTGCATGAAAACCCTCCCCAATTATTCGTCCATCGCACACCACAACTGAACCAACGAGTGGATTAGGAGCCACATTACCCAAACCGCCTTGTGCTATTTGAATACATCGCTCCATAAACAACTCATGGTTACTCCTTTCTACCTCCGACATACTGCTCTCCATTGAAATAATTGCAAAATGTTTTCGAAAACGCTGCAATAGGTAAATCCTGTTTTGTAATTTTATCCCAAAATGTGCGCTAATTTAGAAAATTGAATCCTCTTTCCTCTGAAATGCTAGAAAAAAAGACAAATACTTACCTCACAGCATTCAATTTTGTAAAAAATGCAGTGACGCCCCTTTATGAGGAGCAGGAAGCAACAGCCATTGCCAAACGTTTTTTGGAAGATACGCTCCATATAAGTAGCTACGAGATATTTCTTTACCCCGGACACCACGTCCACGAAATAGGCCAAGCCCTGATTGAGTCTGGAACAGAACGTCTGGCAAAGGGTGAACCCCTTCAATACGTCATTGGGAAAATGGAATTTATTGGGGTTGATTTTCAGGTTACGCCAGACGTCCTCATTCCGAGGCCCGAAACGGAAGAGTTGATTTGGTGGATTGCCGCCGACCAGCAAGGAAAAGAGATAACCCTTTTAGATGTAGGCACAGGCAGCGGCTGCATTGCCATCTCACTTGCACGAATGCTCCCAAAAGCAATGGTTTACGCCACAGATATCTCCGAGAAAGCACTTGCTCTTGCCAAAACCAACGCCGAACGCAACAAAATAAAGGTTCAATTTATCCAGAACGACATACTAAGCAATCAAGCAAATCTACCGTTGGATCGGTTCGACATCATTGTGAGCAATCCGCCATACATTACAGAAAAGGAAAAAAAAGTAATGCACCGAAATGTACTAGAACACGAACCACACCTTGCTTTATTTGTGCCCAACGATGATCCGCTGCGCTTTTACAAGGCCATAGCCTCGTTGGCCAGTTCATATAAAAACCCAGGAACCATCTACCTTGAGATAAACGAAGCCTTTGGTAAAGAAACCGCCGAACTATTTTCCACTTTAGGCTTCGACACTATTATAAGGAAGGATATCAATGGAAAGGAACGCATGATCCGTGCAACGCCAAAGGATTAGCATGCAAAACGAACACCACAAAAGAACGATGACGCCCGATGCGGCACTCCAAAGGCTAATGGCCATGTGCAGCCGGAAAGAGATGAGCGAGGGAGATGCCTTGCGAAAGCTCAGTTTATGGGGTGTGGATCCCGAACATCACAAGGAAATACTGGAAACACTTCGCAAGCATAACTTTGTAGACAACCTGCGGTTTGCCAGAGCCTTTGCCAGCGACAAGGCGAAATTTAACAAGTGGGGCCCCCGCAAGATTGCAATGGCTCTGCAAATGCATCACATTACTCAAGAAGCCATTAAAGAGGTTCTATCCGACACAACGGCCAACCAACCGCCTGAAATATTGGAACAGTTACTAATACATAAGGCAAAAACAATCAAAGCAAACAACAGTCAAGACTTCAAAGCAAAGATCATACGATTTGGACTTTCGCGAGGATTTCTCTACGAAGAGATAAAGGTTGCATTGAAGAAAGTGACCGTGAATCGTGAATTCGGTGAAAATGCCGACATCGAACCCGATTAAATTATTGCTTTTTTGTTTGGCTTCGGAAAACAACCGATTGCCTTGCCTTCTTTTTTTTACCTTTGCACCATAAAACGACAATTCAATGATAACCACGGATCAGATAAAAGAGTTTATAAGGCGCCAGGATGCACTGAGGAGGCATCTTTGACGTCGATAAGAAACGAATTCAACTTGACGAAGAAGAACTCCGAACCCAAGCGCCAACCTTTTGGGACGACGCCAAGAAAGCGGAGGAACAACTTAAAAAAAATGCATCTCTAAAGGCATGGATCACTGCATTTGATGCAATCGCCAACTCACTTGACGATTTGCAGGTAATTGCAACCTACCAAAAGGAGGGTGATGCTACCGAAGAGGATCTTCAAGCACAGTACAACATATCTGTTGTCCTGATTGAGGAGATGGAGATGAAAAACATGCTCGGCGCCGAAGAAGATAAGTTTGGGGCTATCATGAAAATCAATTCCGGTGCTGGTGGAACAGAGAGTCTCGACTGGGCTGGTATTCTATTTCGTATGTACACCCGATGGGGTGAGCGAAATAACTACCAGGTAAAGATAATCGATTTGCAACCGGGAGAGGAAGCCGGCATAAAGAGCGCCACCATTGAGTTTGTGGGCGATTTTGCGTATGGCTATCTTAAAACGGAGAATGGCGTTCACCGACTGGTGCGCATCTCCCCTTTCGACTCGGCTGCGCGACGACACACTACCTTTGCTTCGGTATTTGTATCGCCTGCAGTAGACGACACCATTGAGATTACTATTAACCCGAGCGATATAAAATGGGATACCTTCCGTTCCAGTGGGGCGGGGGGCCAAAACGTAAACAAGGTGGAAACAGGAGTTCGCCTACACCACATGCCATCGGGAACGGTAATTGAAAACACCGAATCGCGATCGCAATTCCAAAACAAGGATAATGCGCTACGCATCCTTAAATCGCACCTTTACGAGCTAGAGTTGCGCAAAAGGATGGAGAAGCAAGCCGAAGTAGAAGGAACCAAAAAGAAGATTGAATGGGGATCACAAATCCGAAGCTACGTTATGCACCCATACAAAATGGTGAAGGATCTACGGTCGGGTTATGAAACATCGAATGTGCAAGAGGTTCTCGATGGCGATCTCACCGAGTTTATCAAGGCCTACCTGATGCAAACCGGCGGTGAAGCCAATAATCCCGACTAACCATGACGCTAAAAATCTACCATAACCCACGCTGTCAGAAGAGCCGAAATGGCCTTGCTTACCTAACGAGTAAGGGCATTGAAGTAGTGGTTCGCGATTACCTAAAAGAGCCTCTTACACGTAAAGAGTTAGATACGCTTCTATTGAAACTCCATATTTCGCCCGATCAGCTAGTACGTACGCAGGAAGACTATTTCAAAAAAGAGTTGAAGGGACGGAATTTCAACTCCGAAGAATGGATTACCATTTTATTGGAAAACCCTAAACTGATTCAACGTCCAATCGTTGAAGGGAAATACAAGGCGGTTATTGCAAATCCCCCAGAGGAGATGGAAAGGCTTCAAGAGTTAAAGAACATTTAATTCAACAAAAGTTACCGAAATGAGAAGATTCCTCCTGCTTATCTGTTTCGCCGTTTTTGCCACAGCATGCTCAAAGGACAAATCGGACTATGAGTATGCGCAAATGGAGACTCAGGTGTTGAAGTTGATAAACGAACACCGGGTAGGTTTAAAGTTAGTCGAACTAAAGGCTAACGCATCTATAGTAGATCAGGCACGCAGCCACAGCATGCGCATGGCCTCTGGTGCGGTTGCATTTGGCCATGATGGATTCGACACCCGTTTTGATGCGCTCAAGGATAAACTTAAAGCAAGCAGTGGTGCCGAAAACGTGGCTATGGGCTATTCCACACCCGAGTTAGCTGTGGCCGGATGGTTAAACAGCAGTGGACATAAAAAAAATATTGAGGGAAACTATACGCTCTCCGGGGTGGGCATAGCAAAATCAAAGAGCGGAGTTTTCTATTACACACAAATATTCATTAAAAATTAAGCACCATGAACTATCGTATCGAAATGGATACCATGGGCGAGGTTCAAGTCCCCGCCGATAAGTATTGGGGCGCCCAAACAGAGCGTTCGAGAAACAACTTTAAAATAGGTCCAGAGGGCAGCATGCCGCAGGAAATTATTACTGCATTTGCCTACCTTAAAAAAGCTGCAGCATTGGCCAATACTGAGTTGGGAGTGCTTCCTAAAGAGAAGTGCGACCTGATAGGGAAAGTTTGCGACGAAATTCTTGAAGGTAAACTCTTCGACCAATTTCCATTGGTAATTTGGCAAACCGGATCGGGCACCCAAAGCAACATGAACGTAAACGAGGTTGTGGCAAACCGCGGACATGTAATCACCGGGGGCAAACTTACCGACGAAAAAAAAGTGCTCCACCCAAACGACGATGTAAACAAATCGCAATCGAGTAACGACACCTTCCCCACCGCTATGCACCTTGCTGCATACAAGGTAGCCGTAGAAATAACCATTCCAGGAATGATGGTTCTACGCGAAACCTTGGCAAAGAAAGCTGCCGATTTCATGACTATTGTGAAGACTGGCCGCACCCACTTTATGGATGCCACACCGCTTACTCTAGGCCAAGAGTTTTCTGGCTATGTTCAACAAATCGACAACTCGGTAAGGGCCATCAACAACGCCATTGAAATGGTTCGCGAACTGGCCCTTGGTGGAACTGCCGTTGGAACTGGACTGAACACACCAAAGGGTTACGACGTTCTGGTTGCCAAGAAGATTGCTGAACTCACTGGGCTTCCCTTTGTAACTGCTCCCAACAAGTTTGAAGCACTTGCAGCCCACGATGCTATGGTGGAACTTAGCGGTGCCCTTAAACGTGCTGCAGTTTCACTATTCAAAATTGCCAATGATATTCGTATGCTTAGTTCCGGCCCCCGCTGCGGAATTGGCGAGATTATTATCCCCGACAACGAACCGGGTTCCTCTATCATGCCAGGCAAGGTTAATCCAACTCAACCCGAAGCACTTACCATGGTTTGCGCTCAAGTTATGGGTAACGACATGGCCGTTACCATGGGTGGATCAATGGGTCAGTTCGAGCTCAATGTGTTTAAGCCACTTATTGCAGCCAATGTCCTTCAATCGGCACGGCTAATTGGTGAAGCATGCGTTTCGTTCAACGAGAAATGTGCCGTAGGCTTAGAGCCAAACCGTCCAAACATTCAGCTGCATCTTCAAAACTCGCTTATGTTGGTAACGGCTCTTAATACCCATATAGGTTACGAAAAGTCTGCCAAAATTGCCAAGAAGGCTCATAAGGAGAACAAAACCTTGAAGGAAGCAGCAATGGAGCTAGGCTACGTTTCGTCCGAAGATTTCGACACGTGGGTAGATCCACTCAAAATGGTAGGAACACTTTAATCCACTCCTAAATTCTTAAAAAAAAGAGCCGGCTAATAGCCGGCTCTTTGTATAATTACACCACAATTGGTTTGTAGCGTTTAAGGTCAAGCTTTACTTTTTTTCCTTCAAATACTTTTCAAGAAACCGATCTTGTTCCCAAAGCAGGTGAAAAATATTCTCTTTTGCGACATAACCATGAGACTCCTTTGGTAATAAGAGCAGGCGCACTGGAGCTCCAAGTCCTTTGAGCGCCTGAAAGTAACGCTCAGACTGTAAGGTAAATGTTCCTGGATTATTATCGGCATCACCATGCACTAACAGAAGTGGAGTATGCATTTTATCAGCATTCATAAATGGTGACATTTTGTTGTAAACATCAGGAACTTCCCAATAATTTCGCTGCTCGCTTTGAAAGCCAAATGGAGTAAGCGTTCGGTTATATGCTCCGCTGCGCGCAATACCACAGGCAAAAAGATTGGAATGAGAAAGCAAGTTAGCAGTCATGAACGCACCGTAAGAGTGGCCGCCTACCGCAACTTTCGTTCTATCAATATAACCTAAAGAGTCAACGGCATCAATAGCGGCCTTTGCATTGGCTACTAGCTGTTCTAAAAACGAATCGTTAGGTTCAGTGGCACCTTCGCCTACAATTGGAAACGAAGCATCATCGAGAACCACATAACCTCTAGTTACCCAGTAAACAAAAGAGCCATAGTATGGGAAAGTAAACTCATTTGGATTTGCAGACGATTGGCCTGCACTATTCTTATCCTTATACTCTTCGGGGTAAGCCCAGATTAATAGGGGAAGCTTTTCTTTTTTTACCTTATCGTAACCTACAGGCAAATAAAGAGTTCCCGACAACGAAACGCCATCGTTACGCATATATTTAATCACCCTCTTCTCTACACCCTTGATGCTCTCAAACGGATTTTTAAAAAAGGTTAATTGGGTTAGTGCACTCTTTTTTATGTTTCGCATGTAATAGTTCGGGAACTCGTTGCTCGATTGTATTTGAACGAGTAGGTCGCCCTTCTTTATATCAACAAACGAAAAAAGTCTTTCAATCTTATTCGTATAATTGCTCTGATACACGCGTTTGGTCTTGAGCGTTTTCAAATTTACCTGATCAACAAATGGAAACTGGCCATCCTTTGTGTATCCATCGCCCAAAAGGTAAGCAACATCACGGTCGAGTGCAATAACATACTCACCGTATTGATTTTTGACGGTAACAAAACTACCCGGATCGGAATAAATATCTTGAGAATTCCTGTCATAAATAATCTTAAGTGGCAGCGATGGATTTGATGGATTAAACAGGTAAGTTTTAGTATTACGGGTATCATACCAATTGTCATACATCACTGCAACCTGATCATTTGCCCACATAATACCGGCAAATCGTTGGGGCGATTTTGCTAGTGAGGTTGGAGCAACAGTAAAAGGAGCGTTCAACTGAAAAACCTCATCTCTGAAATCAACTTTGTTCTCAGGGTTTCCCTCATCGAGAGCCACAACGAAATAAAGAGTTGATGGTTTGTCGTTGCGCCAATTCATATTTCGCTTTCCAGTTTGCACAGCCATAAAACCTTTGGGCATAACTTCGATAAGCGGAGTCTCATTAACAACCTTTATCTCTTTTCCAGCTTTGTCGTAAACCACAGTTTTGGATGGGAAACGATACATTGGAACGAGGTATGAAAATGGCTTTTGAATGGTCTCAACCATCAGATAATTTCCGTCGGGCGAAAAGTTTATACCCGAATACATTGCCTTTCCCATAAACAGAGAAGCCTTACCATTCAAGTCAACTGAATAGAGTTCGGAACTTGCAATGATCTCAAAATTAGTTTCATCTAATTTATTCTTGAGCAAATCGGGATAAGTTCTATTTTGCGCTTTCTTACCATCGCTAGTGCTCACTGTAGGTCCTGTAGGAAGTTCCTTTTTAGAGTCAACCAACGCCGGTCTATCCCTAGGAAGCATCATCACAAGAAGTTGTGTCCCATCACCAAACCAAACAAAAGGTTCATCGAGGTTGGCGTTTACAGTTGGTTCAGTAAGCCTTTGGGCAGTAGCCGAAGCAATATCTAAAAGCCATACTTCAACCCCAATTTCGGTGGTGTTTGTAAATGCCATTTTTGTTTGGTCAGGCGACCATTGAATATTGGAAATCCGAGAATTATCCGGAAGACTCTTTACCTGAATGGGTTCCTTATCTACAACTTTACGAACTTTCAGATTAGTGGTATAGGTGACAGTACTAGAAATGTTGGTGACTGGATTTATCCGTAATCCGCCTAAACGAAGCTCGTCTTGGTTAAGATCCGATAAGGTTTTGTAGGTGCTTCTATAACCTAAAACCATGTATTCCTTTTTATAATCCATCATTACCGATGGAGCTCGCTCATAGTTCGCCAGTTCCAAAATTTCTTTGGGTGGCAATTGGTAGGTAAGGTTCTCTTGTGCAAATAACGAAAGCGTAATTCCGCAAAATGCAACAGAAAAGAAAACAATTTTTTTCATTCTAAAATGGATTTTGGTGAGTAGTAACGATTCTATTTAAACAGTGAACTTAAGTATAATGTTTGACTACAGAGTCAAAAAAGGTTTAATAAGCGCCCCAAATCAGCATAGTGGCCTGTTACAGCTGGAACCAGATGAGCAATTATCAACCAACATGGCCTCACTCCCATTTTTCGTTTAACTTTGGTACTTCAAAACAGTAAAAATGGAAAATTCTCCACCAAAATCCCTAAAAGAGAATATCTGTATCAAGGCCGCAGAACTTGGCTTTGAGGCAGTGGGATTTGCAAAAGCCGAACACTTATCCTCGGAGAAGGAGAGATTAAACAATTGGCTTAATCAAGGTTTTCAGGCAGGCATGGGTTACATGGAAAAGCACTTCGAAATGCGGCTTAACCCAACACTTTTAGTTGAAGAAGCAAAAACCGTCATTTCACTTCTATACAGCTATAACCAGGGCGAAGAACAAGCAACCGATGCACCCCGAGTAGCACGCTACGCATGGTTTCGCGATTACCACAAGGAATTAAAACAGCGAATGAAGGTGCTTATGGAGTTCATCTCACTCGAATTAGGGACTCCTGTAAATGGGCGCTATTTTACCGATTCGGCGCCCGTACTTGAGCGAGCATGGGCCGTGCGAAGTGGTTTGGGCTGGATAGGCAAAAACAGCCTATTAATCCACCCAAAACTTGGCTCGTTTACCTTGCTCGCTGAACTCATTCTCGATTTGGAACTGGAGCCCGACCAACCATTTGGCCCCGGCTTATGCGGAGCATGCACCCGCTGCATCGACAGTTGCCCTACTTCAGCAATTGTTGCAGCCGGAGTAGTGAACTCCAACCTCTGCATCAGCTACCTCACCATTGAGCACAAGGGGGAGTTTACACAAGAACAACACACGATGGTTGATGGCCATGCCTTTGGCTGCGACATTTGCCAGGAGGTTTGCCCTTGGAACAAAAAGCCATTGCGGGTTCTCTCAGGAAAAGCCGATTTAAATAGAGGCTTACTTTCATTAACTCCCGCCCAATGGCAGAGCATTGATCCCGAACAATTCGAAAAAATATTTTTTGGTTCTGCCGTTAAACGAGCCGGATATTCAGGAATTATTCGTAATCTTAATCAACAAAAACAGTAGCTATGGAATTTCGCACCACCGTTTCGGTTGACCCGTTTGAACAGAAAATAAGCTATAACAGCAAAGTTTTATTCCTTGGCTCTTGCTTTGCCACAAACATGGGCGACCGAATGGGCAACCTGCTCTTTCCCTCGCTTATCAACCCGTTTGGGGTGCTCTACAACCCTTTTTCCATAAGTCAATCGCTCAATGTTTTAATGGCCAACAACCTCTTTAGCGAAGAGCAACTCTTTAACCAAGGAGGACTTTGGGGCAGCTTCTACCACCACTCCTCCTTTTCTTCACCTTCAAAAGAGGAGTGCCTAACCAACATAAACCAATCGCTCGCAACAGGAAGAGAATTTCTCAAGGATATCGATTTTTTGGTAATCACCTTGGGCACCAGCTGGACCTATCAATACCGAAAAACCAGAACCGTGGTGGCCAACTGCCATAAGTTTCCAGCAAAGGATTTCGATCGAATCCCTATGACTGAAGATGAGATTATGCAGATGCTTGCGGTAGCAATCATAAAACTCCGGGAAAAGAATCCAAAGCTAAAAGTGATATTTACCATCAGTCCTATCCGCCACTGGAAGGATGGTGCCGTGAACAACATGGTAAGCAAGGCCACCCTTATCATGGCTGCCCAAAAGATGTGCCTATCGCTCCACGACTGCTACTACTTTCCTGCCTTCGAAATCATGATGGACGATCTACGCGACTATCGATTCTATGCCGAGGATATGATTCACCCATCAAGTGTTGCCGTGGATTACATCTTCGAAAAGTTTGTGGGAGCAGCCATCGATTCCGAAACAGCAAAACTCATCCCCGAAGTGGAAAGGCTAATACAGGCAGCGAACCACCGTCCATTCAATCCAGACACTACTGAACACTTGCAGTTTAAAAAAACACAGCGCCACAAAACGATGGAACTTCAGAAACGTTTTCCGCTGCTAAACCTTAGCGTTCTCTTGGAACAGTTTCAGTAAATGTAGAATTTCGTCTCTTTCTATTAATAAACCCTAGTGCAAAACTCAGAGGTATACCAACCGCTGTATTCAACCCGTATTCGTTTTCGCTGACGACACCTTGAAGCCTAAGCAATCCAGTAATTAGAATAGGATTGCTGGTTATACGGAAATGAGCAAAAGAGAAACCATGATGGCACCCGAAGACAAGTTAACACCATAAATTTGCACTATTACTACTGCGCATAAAACAAAAAAAGAGGCCACTCGCAATGAGTGGCCTCCTAGTTTTAATAAAGACAAAACAGATTATCTAATCACAACTTTCGCTGTATAAACCTTACCGTTTGCTTCTAGTTTTACCATGTAAACACCCGAAATCACATTCACAACTACCTGGTTTAAGCCTTGGCTTAAATCAGTAGTTTGGTAAACACCATTTCCAATTACATTGTAAACGTAAAGCTTAGCGGCACCCTTGAGTTCAGGAATATTAACGTAAACCACGCTAGCATCAGAGTAAATCTTCACTGCATTGCGATCATTTTCGTCAACACCTGTTCCTGGGGATACGGTAACCGTGCGTGTAACCGCAACAGCTGTATTACCAGCAGCGTCAGCGACGTTGTAGGTTAGAATATAATCTCCAGAAGTAGCTGTATTCACGCTACCCGTTACTACGATACTGGTCGAAATATCACCGTCAACATTATCGGTGGCGGTTGCACCAGGATCAGTGAAAGTAGCATTTTTGGCCACAGTCATTACTGCATCACCAAAGAGGGTAATTACCGGTTTGGTTTCATCAACCAATAAAACTCTATCGGCCGAGGCAGGAACATTAAAGTTAATATTGCCTGTTGAGGACGCTGTAATTGTTGACTCTCCTTCGCCAACAATATGAATCATTCCATCAACTATGGTGGCAACACTCGTATTACTGCTTACTAACGCAATATCTAAACCGGAAGTAGACATTACATCTGGGAAGAAATCGTCATCACTCAATTTCTTTGCAGAAATTGGATTGAAGGTAATTTCAGAATTTACCTTACTAATGACCATCGTTTCGGAAACAGTCCCTTCATAATTAACTTCATCAATAGTGGCAACAACGGCGTAAGAAGCTACATCAACTGGAGCGTATTTGCTTCCGTCATATGTAATCATATACTTATAAATGGCCGGAGTAGGAACCGCTACTTGAGGATTGTAGTTAAACGAACGAGTTAAATCAGGAATAGTAACCGTAACAACTTTCTTGTTAATTGTTAACGGTTGTTTTACATCAACAGCGTTAGTATAGGTACCATCTCCAGCTTGTGAAGCCAGAATATTACAGGTACCAACACCCACTACATGAATAAAGAAATTGCCTGAAGCCACAGGGTTTTCCACAACAGTTGCAACATCAGTATTATCGCTTGTATATGAAACAGCTAAAGAAGAAGTGGCCGTTGCAGTAAGAGCAACATCGGCATCTAAATATACAAGTGAAGCCAGACTGCTGAAATTAATGGATTGTGATGATTTCTTCACAAAACTAATCTCATTGCCCAAGGTTGTTCCATTACTATTGGTTGCAAAAGCAGCCGCATAATAGGTATTACCTAACGTTAATCCACTAATGGACTCCGAAATCGCGCCCATTCCAGTTGTAGATGAGGTAATTTTGGTATTAGCGGTAGTAACCGGACTTGATGTGCTCCAATAAAAACCACGCTCCGTAATAGTAGCTCCCTTATCATCGGTAATAGTACCACTAACAACTGCCGTAACATCTGTAGCATGTATTACTTCACTATTAGTAACCACAACAGGTACATCCGTAACAGCAGGCAGGTCAATTACTGCAGTAATCATAAATCGTGTTGATGCTGAGAAATCTTTTGGAGTTCCACCAGCAACAGGAATAACAACATTTACTCCTTCCATTGGCGCATTAATATTTTGCACCGCTGCTAACCAATAATTTGTCCCCCCCACGACAGTAACGTCAATCCCTACATAAAAATCAGAATTAGTAACTGTTGGCGGAACTAAAATTGCAAAGGTATTCCATGCACCTATTGTTACGGTTACTGGAGCAGATTCTCCAATCTTTACGCCATTAACATCATAAACATATGCCTTTGTTGATTTCCCTGAATTACTGCCAGTGTTATAAATAAATGCAGTAACCGTTTTAACAACCCGAGATCCAGCAACATGGTATTTTACAGCTGCAGAGTTACCCGCGGAGGAGTATGCTGTTGATGCAACACTTCCTACTGTATAAGAATACGTGTTGGCAGATACTGTTTGGGAAACCGTTCGGGCATCATTAGCTGCATTTAGGTCACCTGCTGCAAGAAATACTTTAACAGAGTTTGTCCCAACAGTATTCGTAGCAAAAGCGGGGAAAGTTACCCTTTGGGTTTTCCCCGATGCAAGTGATGGAATAACAATTGGTGTAGCGGTATAGGTGTTAGCACCGGTCACTTCCAAACTAACCGAAATATTTGCGGCATCAGTCTGTCCAATATTTTTAATATCGGCTGAAATAGTTTGTGGTGCGCCAACATCCGTTGGAAGATTTGTAAGTGTATATACATCTGCTACAGAAACATCATTAGCAGCTAACGGAGTAAAACGGAGTAATAAGCCAGGAATAAATGTATTTGACTTTTGAAACCTCCAGCCACTGTTAGTATAAACACCTTTTGCGAATGTACCAGTTGTCCATGATGCCGCGTATGCTTTATCTGCTCCGATAATGTTATCTGAACCATAACCGCCGCCTTTTATACCTACATATGCAATACTCCAATCGGATGCATTTGCAGAAGGAGTCCATGTGCCATAAACAAATTCGATGACATTTGTAGTTTCATATAACCTTATTTGAAACTCAAGGTTTGAATATTGGGTCTCAGTGGTGTATTCTTTGGAGGTTCCTACCAAAGCGCTGAAAGATTTGTCAGATAGATTTTTAAACTGAATCGTAGTCACCCTACTACCCACATTACCAGCAGTATAAACTCTATACTCAGGAACACCACTACCAGCTGTTAAATTAAAGTTAAAAGGAGCAATTAAATACATGTCTCTTCCATCATTATTATAAAACCCTTCCTCTGTTGCACTCCATGGATCCGAATTGAATAGCATTGCTGTTGATGGATTCGTAGTGCCTAACTTAATTACACCGTTTGTATTTAATATGAATTTATCAAACGCCAAACAGTTGAAATTAAAGTTAAATCCAATGTCAATAGGAGAAGAATTTGCATCATCGTAGTTGGCCACAGGAATAGCGGCACCATTTGTACCCAAATCGGTATATACTGAGGAAAATTTCCCTACACTCGAAGGCAAATAGTTCAAATAATCACAACCACCCGTTGTATAGAAAGGCACAATACTTCCATAAGATACGCCGTACATATTTTTGGCATAAGCTACAGCATAGTATGGAGATCCAGGTAGCAAGTTGGTTAATGAAGCACCGAATTCACCTATTCCACTTTGGCAAACGACATGATCAAACTCAATACCAAGTTCATAGGATTTCAGACCATAACAGATACCTCGTTCGGTAACAGGAGCCTCACCAATGCTGGTCACTTTACCGACAATGGTTGCTGAACTGCTCTGCAAATCGCGTATGGTAACTGTTTGTACAGTTGCAAGTCCCAGCGTAGCAAAACTACCTCGAAGTGGCTCTAAAGAGTAACAACTTGTGCTCGACACCTCATACACTGCATAATTATAAGGAGTGGCAGGAATAAGGTTGGTTAAATTTTTAGTGGTTGCATCGCCTACATAAATAACTTTTGACGCACCAATCATATCGCCAACCTTGTATAGTTTAGTATTCTGAGGAACACCATCAACACCTTCGGCGATACGTTGTAGAACAACGACACCTACACCATTACCTCTCACCCAACCAATTGTACCAGAAAACTTAGAAATATTGGAGGAAGAAAATGACTTTGGTGAGGAAGGAGAAACACAGGTAGATTCACCAACCTTAACGTCATCAATGTAAATATTGTCGCCATTGGCAGATATACCAGTAAAAGAGATGATGATCGCTTTACCGATATACTGATTCAGTTCAATATTAACGTTTCTCCAATGACTCGCCTCTGTAGGAGTAAAATCATTAAATGCGACTGTGCCCGGAACAGTAGCCAGTTCCTCACCACTTTTTTGCCACACGGTGGAATAAGTGTTTCCAAAATCAGTGCTAATTTGGATAGCCAAGCCATCAGAATTGGTCTTATGGTAAGCATAATTAAAGGAAAGTGAAGGAGCACTACCACCTTTTAAATCAATAATTGGTGTTAATAGTTGATCTTTGGTGCCGGCATAATTCCAATAATCAATAAAAGCCGCTTTTGTAACGTTCCCATCTGCACCTGTTACCGTCTTTTCAACCCAAGTTCCATCTATCACATCTGGATTAATTACCGTCCACAAAGCGGGTGGGAAGGAATTACCCTCAAAATCTTCGGAAAAAGGGAAAGAAGAGAAAGAAGAAACAAGCATAAATAATTTCATTGTCATATCGTTATCTACGATAAGATCACCTACGACAGCGGTGGCAATTTCGACAGTATGCATACCTGCTACCGGAATAATAAGAGGAGTAGCAAACTCAAATTCGGCAACAGCACCCGGTTCTATCGTATTTACAAATATTTCAACTACCGGAACCTCTCCATCGATTTTGTAGGAAACAGGGAAATTAGAAATAGCAGCAGAACCATAATTTCTTATGGAAGCCTTAACACTAACTCCTCCAGTATTTAACAAGCCCGATTGGGGATTAATAACCGAAACTACTCCGGCATCGGCAGCGGGAATATTCTGGACAAAATCAAAGTTAATCTTCCCAGCAACTTCTTGAATATTAGTAATCGGTTTATATACCCGTTTCCCATCATACGCCTTCATGGAAGGAGTCGTTTCATCGGTAAATGCAAGTATGTTAGCAGTTCCGGGAAAGGTATTTGCAGCACTATTCAATGCTACCCCATTTGCCCTAACAAGACCAACGCCCTGATGTTCTTTATCTGTATTCACTCCATTACCAGCGGTGGAAATGTAGGTACTATCAATCCGCCAAATTAAAAGGCCATGGCCATAAACATACTGGTTGAACCCAGTCTGTTGACGATTCTCCAAGATATAATACTCACCCTTAGTTTGAGTATTTACCCTAAACAAATCTTGGCTTGAACTGCAATCGCCCAAATTCATTGCAACTTGAGGATTAACAATTGCAACAGGAGTTTGCCAGCCCAATTTAGCCCTAGCCCATGGATTGTGGAAAGAAGGAGTTTGACTATTATTATTGTAAGCACCTCCATCCATTACATCCCAATCACCGGGTGTTAAAGCTTTAGTATAATCGATATCATAGGTATCGGGCAGTCCTAATGCATGTCCAAATTCATGACAAAAAACGCCAATTGAACCCATAGCATCACCCGTAGCACCGGTAACACCTGGATCGATGTTGTACAAATCGATCTTAACGCCATCATACATACGATCCATTCCACTATAGCGAAGCGCACTCTGATGCGACCAAATAGCATTTGAGCCAGCACCTTGTGCTTCATCATTATTGGAATGAACAACAATAACAGCATCAACATAACCGTCACCATCATTATCGTAATCGGCAAAATTCACACCATCCAATTCAGCAGCATCAATAGCCTCCTGAACAAGAAGTTTTGCGTTTGTATATTTATTTCCATTTATATTTGCACCATACTTAGCGACTGTGCCATTGGCATGATAAGGCCCCTTTACAGTAGTAATACAATTTAATTGATTGTAGGAAACCGCTTTGTAATAGTCCTTAAAACTACCCGTGCCGTTGTAACCAGCCAAATTCATCATATTGTCATATTCCAGACGCGAATGAGCAAAAGGACGATCCTTAAAATCAATTAAAAGCATCAGCACCTTACGATCGCCAGTAGTCGCTCCACGTGTCTTTGAACCCGTAGTTTTCACAGAAATAGTAGGGTGAAATAATTTCTCACGAATTTTTAGTGCTTCAATAATTTGCCCTTTACTAAAAGTCAAATTTTTTCGAGTAGACACACCTGATTTTGATCGGGCATCGGTAGCAACAATATCCGAAGGTATTAAATTACCCTTAGCGTCTTGTGTAGCATAACAATAGTAACCCTTTTCATTCTCCAACAGAGTATAACCAGTGGGAGTTTCCTGCCAGTGTAAAATTTCATCACCCTTCAGGTAGAAGGAGATTGCTGTTCCATCAGGATTTTTAGCATTAATCAACCCTGGATAAGCTGGACAAAACTGAATTGCCCTTTCGGACTTATCAGAGAATGCATTGCTTGTATTGCTACTATCACCAATAACAGAAAAGGCTGCTAGTGGCAATAAAAACAATGCAAACAACAGTTTGCGAGTAAAACAATTCTTCATAGTTTGATATTTAGGTTAATTAAAATGGGCTTAATTTCAAGGTAAAATTTCACTCACCTGCAAAATAACATACTTTAGGTATAGTCAATTAAACCACCCAACATCGCCAGAAATAACAAAAACTTTTCATAGCTAATTAGGAATGATTAATCCGGGCATGAAAAAATTAGAAATCATTTTTTAAACATACGATTTATTTTCATTTAAAGAGACCTTATGTAATGTTTTTACAGAACACAAATAAAAAAGCCATTAGAACTGATAATTTATACTCATTCTAATTTCTCTCATGCTTCTTAAAAACCGATAAAATCCACAAATCGCAACAACAAATAATTGCCTAATCGAGTACCCTCTCACACCACCGTGCATGCTCTCGCACACGGCGGTTTCCTTAAATTGGTTAAACGTTCGTATTTTAATACAAGGTTGTACAAGCCTTGCTCCTCAAACCATAAAATGCTCATAGCCTGATTGGCTTGTGGGCATTTTGCTTTCCGCCAATGACCTTTG
This sequence comes from Williamwhitmania taraxaci, assembly GCF_900096565.1. Lineage (NCBI taxonomy): Bacteria > Pseudomonadati > Bacteroidota > Bacteroidia > Bacteroidales > Williamwhitmaniaceae > Williamwhitmania > Williamwhitmania taraxaci. The sequence continues at coordinate 263 of NZ_FMYP01000026.1, read as the reverse complement.
CCCAAAAGCGCTAAAATCCAGCTTTGCCATTCCTTGACCCCCATGCTTTCTAAAAAGCGCTGGAGCGTTATCACCCTTTTACATTGCTTAAGCCTAAAACAGCGTAACTTGCGCCGTATCCATTGGTCGGTCGATTGTAAAAGTCCACGGCATTTTGCATGCTGAAAATAGGTTAACCACCCGCGCAATACTGGTTTCAGCTCGGCGATAACCTGTCCGAGGCTCACCCCTCTGTTGCGCTTGGTGATTGCCCTGATTTTCTC